>NZ_JBNPOK010000005.1:0-96645 GCF_050315135.1 Collinsella sp. SGI.033 | reverse complement strand
CCCAAATTAGCTGCCCCGGCCTCGTCGGTGGGGGAGGGTCTGCTCCGCTATAATCGCCTAGGACATTAAATGGAAACGGGACGGGAGCCATACATGCGCCAGGGTTTCGACAACGCGAAGTATATCGAGCTGCAGGCTGCTCACATTAAGGAGCGCATCTCGCAGTTTGGCGGCAAGCTGTATTTGGAGTTTGGCGGCAAGCTGTTCGATGACTATCATGCGAGCCGCGTGCTGCCGGGTTTTGAACCGGACAGCAAGTTCCGCATGCTCAAGAGCATTGCCGACGACGTCGAGGTCATCATCGCAATCAATGCGAACCATATCGAGAAGAACAAAGCCCGTGGCGACTTGGGCATTACCTATGACGAGGACGTCCTGCGTCTGGTCGATCTGTTCCGCGGGAACGGATTTGCCGTTGCCGCTGTGGTTATCACGCAGTATGCCGGTCAGCCCGCTGCCGACGTCTTCCGCAATCGTCTAAACGCGCTCGGCATTCCCGCCAAGCTGCACTATCCCATCGAGGGCTATCCGCACGATGTCGACCTGATCGTTTCTGATGAAGGCTACGGCAAGAACGAGTTTGTCGAGACCACGCGTCCGCTCGTTGTCGTGACGGCGCCCGGCCCTGGCTCGGGTAAGCTCGCCACCTGCCTGTCGCAGCTGTATCACGAGCACAAGCATGGCACCGCTGCCGGCTATGCCAAGTTCGAGACCTTCCCGGTCTGGAATCTCCCCCTCACGCATCCGGTGAACATTGCCTATGAGGCTGCCACGGCAGACCTCGATGACGCCAACATCATCGACTCGTTCCACCTTGAGGCATATAACAAGACCACGGTCAACTACAACCGAGACGTTGAGGCGTTCCCGGTTGTTCGCGCCCTGATGGAAAAGATCTTGGGCGAGAGCCCCTATCAGAGCCCCACGGACATGGGCGTCAATATGGTCGGTTTTGCCATTACCGATGACGATGCATGCCGAGATGCCTCCAAGATGGAGATCGTGCGCCGCTATTTTGCCGCGGTTGAAAGCGTGCGCCGTACTGGCGTGGGCGATGAGCAGGTCGACCGTCTCAAACTCATTATGAAAAAAGCCGGCATCGACAAGAACTATTCGCCGGCACGCTCGGCTGCTCTCACCAGGGAACAACTGACGGGCGGTCCCGTGGGTGCCATGGTGATGCCGGACGGTTCGGTAGTGACCGGAAAGACCTCAACGCGTCTGGGTGCCGCGAGCTCGCTCATCATGAACGCGCTTAAGCATGTTTCGGGCGTCGATCTTGAGCTCGAGGTCATCAGCGATGAGGCGATTGAGCCTATCAGCAAGCTCAAGACGCATTTCCTTGGCAGCAAAAACCCGCGTCTCCACACCGACGAGACGCTCATGGCGCTCTCTATCACCTCGGCCACAAGCGAGACGGCTACTCGTGTTCTTTCGGGTCTTGAGCAGCTGCGCGGCTGCGACGCCTTCTTTAGCGTGATTATCTCGCCTACGGACGAGACGGTGCTGCGCAAGCTGGGCATTAACGTGTGCTGTGAGCCCAAGTTTGAGCGCCGCGGTTTCTTCCATCGCTAAGATTGAGATGAGACGCCGCATCGGAGTGCGCACCCGATGCGGCGCTTAGGGGGTTTTAGGGCTTAATTTGCCGAAATTTAGGCCGTTTACCTGCCCAAAAGCGATTTGTGTCGTATACAATTACCTCAGTGGATACATCCTTTGCGGGGTTACCCATGATGGATGTTACCGGCTATCGAGGGATGCGCCGGTCGTGCGCGGTGCTTTTGATGCTCGTGCTCGGTTTGAGGAGGCTGCCATGGCGGGCAAGGGTCGTGCGAGTGTCAACGATATGAAGCGTGTCGAGGTGCTGGTGCTGATGGAGATCGCTCGGCAATCTAAGGGAAACGGTGTGCCGTACGGTTTCTCGCGCAAGACACTCTCCGAGTGCGTAGGGGTTTCGCCGTATCGTGCCCGCGCTGCAATCGACCGTTTGGATTCTGATGGCCTTATCGAGGTCGTTTCTCGTTATAACGATGATGGCGGCCAGCTTGCAAACGGCATATGCCTGACCGAGCGAGGCGAGTGGTACCTTAAGGGTGTTCGTGCCGGCATGCTTGTTCAGGATATGTTGAAGGATGAGACTGCCGATCGGTAACAACACGGCAGTTTCGACGAGCCTGCACCGCCCAAAGCTACTTGGGCGGTGTTTTGTTTCGAGATGGAGAAATGCGGGCATGCGGGTGAAAAATAGCGAGCGGCTTGCTTTTCGAGTATTACAATGAAGACCCGTAAGATGTGAATGGAAAACTTCTACGGGAAGCGCAGGTAATTCAATATGACCAAGCATGTGTTTGTAACCGGCGGCGTAGTTTCGTCTTTGGGTAAGGGCATCACCGCGGCCTCGTTGGGCCGTCTGCTCAAGTCACGAGGCTACAAGGTGACGATGCAGAAGGCCGACCCGTATCTGAACGTCGACCCCGGCACCATGAGCCCGTTTCAGCATGGTGAGGTCTTCGTGACCGAGGATGGCTACGAGTCCGACCTGGACCTGGGCCATTATGAGCGCTTTATTGACGAGAATCTTACCCGTGATTCCAACTTTACGACCGGCGCTATCTACAAGAGCCTGATTGCCCGCGAGCGTCGCGGTGACTTTTTAGGCGGCACCGTTCAGGTGATTCCGCACGTCACCAACGCCATTAAGGATAAGTTCCGCCGCATCGAGGAGCAGACCGGTTCCGACGTGGTCATCACCGAGCTGGGCGGCACGATTGGCGATATCGAGTCGCAGCCGTTCGTGGAGGCCATCCGCCAGTACCGTAAAGAGGCCGGTCCCGAGAACGTCTGCTACATCCACGTGTCGCTCGTCCCCTATATTGCCGCCGCGCACGAGGTCAAGACCAAGCCCACGCAGCATTCGGTCAAGGAGCTTCGCAGCTTTGGCATTCAGCCCGACATCATTGTGCTGCGTTCTGATCACCATATCGACGACGCCATCCGTGGCAAGATCGCAAGCTTCTGCGACGTCGATACCGACTGCGTCTTTACCAACGAAGATTGCGCGAGTATTTACGATGTGCCGCAGCTGCTCGCCGAGCAGGACTTTGACCTGCGCATTTGCGAGCGCCTGGGCTTGGACCCGCGCGAGCGCGACATGAGCGAGTGGAACGAGTTCCTGCGCAAACAGAACCATGCCAACCACCATACCGACAAGGTCAAGATCGCCGTTGTGGGCAAGTACACCCAGCTCCCCGATGCCTACCTGTCGGTCATCGAGGCCCTGCATCATGCAGGCGTTTTCTATGATCGTCATGTGGACGTGCAGCTGGTCGACGGCGAGAGCCTCGACGAGCAGAACGTCTCCGAGGTGCTTGGCGACGCATCGGGCATTTTGGTGCCCGGCGGCTTTGGCAAGCGTGCCCTGGAGGGCAAGATTCTTGCTGCCGAGTTTGCTCGCGAGCATAAGATCCCGTATCTGGGCATTTGTCTGGGCATGCAGGTCGCCGTGTGCGAGTTTGCCCGCAACGTGGTCGGCCTTGCCGGCGCTAGCTCCTCCGAGTTCGATCCGGACGGTCCGTTTAGCGTAATTGACCTGATGAGCTCGCAGGAGGACGTGACCGAGAAGGGCGGCACCATGCGCCTGGGCGCCTATCCGTGCAAGCTCGCCGCCGATACCCTTGCGCGCGAGGCCTATGGCGAGGAGCTTGTCTATGAGCGCCACCGTCATCGCTTTGAGTTCAACAATGCCTTCCGCGACCAGCTCGAGGACGCGGGTTTGGTTATCTCGGGTCTTTCGCCTGACGAGCGTCTGGTCGAGATGGTCGAGCTGCCGCGTGACGTGCATCCGTGGTATGTGGCCACCCAGGCCCACCCCGAGTTTAAGAGCCGTCCGACCAAGCCGCAGCCTCTGTTCCGCGAGTTCGTGCGCGCCTCGATTGGCCAGCACGAGGGTGTCGATCGCCTGCAGGTGACGCCCATGAACCTCGCGACGGACTAAGGGTGTCAGCGAACGAAAGACATACCGAAGATACTCCCTCGTTGCTCGATACGGTGACGGGGGAGTATCTTGATTACCTTGCGGTCGAGCGAGGCTTGGCGCGCAATACGATCGCGGCATATCGTCGTGACTTGACGACTTACTGTTCCTACCTGGAGCGGGCCGGTGTTGAGTCCTTTGAAGGCGTGAACCGTCAGATAATAGAGGGTTTTGTCGGTGATCGGCGCGACGGGGGCTACTCCGATGCCTCGGTGGAGCGTGCAGTTGCGGCCGTGAAAGGTTTGCATGCCTTTTTGGTTCGCGATGGGATCGTCGCCCAAAACCCGACGGCTGCACTGCGCCTGCCCAAAAAGGCGGAGCGCCTTCCGGAGTATCTCTCGGTAGGGGATGTCTCGGCGCTCCTCGACCAAGATTTCCCGGAAGGGGAGATGGGTTTGCGGGACCATGCCATTTTGGAAGTGCTCTATGGATGTGGCCTGCGCGTGAGCGAGTTGGTGGGGCTCGATGTGGGCGACGTCCATTTTGACGACGGCTTTGTGCTGGTGCGCGGCAAGGGCTCGAAGGAGCGGCTTGCCCCACTCGTGGGAAGTGCCGCACGGGCTATGGCTCAATATATTGCTGATGGGCGTCGGCGCCTGGCCGCTCATGCCCGCGGGTCAAAGACGCCGGCAGTCTTTTTAAATAAGAACGGTGGTCGCCTGTCGCGTCAGAGTGTTCATGTCATATGCGAGCGATACGGGCGTCAGGTGGGACTGGTGGGGCTTCATCCTCATACCTTGCGTCACTCCTTTGCGACCCATATGCTTGCGGGCGGTGCCGACCTGCGCGTGCTACAGGAGATTTTGGGACATGCCGACATTTCGACCACACAGGTCTACACGCATGTCGACCGCACGCAGCTGACCGAGGTCTACCTGGCGGCTCATCCGTTGGCGCATCGCTAGCGACTCTTTGACCTGCATATTTACAACTAATGGGGGACGGACCCCAGGTTGTCGTGACGCGGTTTTGTGCGCGTATCGGCAATCTGGGGTCCGCCCCATCTTTTGTCTTGCGCCGATGCGCCGGTGGGTCGCGCGTGACGTTGGTAGGGAAGTTTGGGGGGGGCGATGTGAACGGCGCGTAAAGGGACACAAAATTCGCCTCAAGGTCAACTTGAAGGTTGAGGTTGAAAGCCGGGCTGCTACAGATGGCATCCCGGCTTTGCTGTAAACACAACATGTTGTGTTTTCGAACATATGAACGAGGGTGTTTTACAGCATATAGAGGGTGGAGTGGTGGGGTGTTGTGGGGGAAGGTGTGGGGAAAGATGTTGAAAAATGGGGCAGTTCCCCATATTATTAATGACGTCGACAGGCGGGGTGGTTCCCCGCGTACGTGCCATCTGAGTAACCGAGGGGAGGGCGCACATGGGAATGACGGGTGCATACGAGCGCAATCTCGATGCAAAAGGTCGTCTGTCCCTGCCTGCACCCCTTCGCGAGGAGCTTGGAGAGCATGTTCGCGTGTTCAAAGCCCTGGATGTCGATGCTCTGTACGTGTTCTCTGCCGAGGCCTTCGATAAGTGGGTCGAAGGACTCTTCGCGGGTCGTGAGGGCCACGAGGGTTTTAACCCTCGTGACATCAACGACCAGAAACTCATGAGGGCGATCAACAAGCGCACCACCTCGATGGATGTGGACAGCGCCGGTCGTATCGGTCTTTCTGAGTCTCTCCGCAAGCAGGCGAACCTCGACCGCGAGGTCACGGTTGTGGGCAACTACGACCACCTCGAGGTTTGGGACCGTGCTACGGCCGATGAGGACGATGACGATGAGGCTCTGCTGGACCTCTTCTTCTCGTAAGGGCAAGGCATGAGTAACGGATGGAGCGTGGGATCTTGACACAAGAATATCGGCATGAACCTGTCATGCTCGGCGAAGTGCTTGAGTCGCTGCAGCTAAAGAGCGGATCTGTCGTCTGCGATTGCACCCTTGGCGGTGCCGGTCATTCGGTAAAGATGGCCGCGCAGGTGGGGGAGACGGGTCTTTTGCTTGGCGTCGATCAGGACGACATGGCCCTCGAGGCCGCTGGTGCCCGTCTGGACCGCGAGGTCCCCGGCGTCCCGCATCAGCTGCTGAAGGGCAACTTTGGCGACTTGGACGAGCTGCTTTGCTCGGCCGAGGTGCCCGGGGTCGATGGCTTCCTGTTCGACTTGGGCGTTTCGTCACCGCAACTCGATATCCCTGGCAGGGGCTTTTCGTATAACGAAGATGCCCCATTGGACATGCGGATGGATCCGGGTAACAACACCCTAAACGCAGCTGAGGTCATCAACACCTATAACGAACACGACCTCACCCGGATTCTACGCGTCTATGGTGAAGAGAAGTTCGCCTCGCAGATCGCACGCGAGATCGTGCGTCGACGCGAGTCCGAACCGATTGAAACCACCGGTCAGTTTGTCGAGATCATCAAGGCTGGCATTCCGGCTGCCGCTCGTCGGCATGGCGGACACCCGGCCAAGAAAAGTTTCCAGGCCATTCGCATCGAGGTCAATCATGAACTCGATGTGCTCGAGAGAGGACTTGACGCCGCCACCAGGTGGCTCAACCCGGGCGGACGCATCTGCGTCATCTCGTATCACTCGCTCGAGGACCGTATCGTAAAGAACCACTTTAAGGAGATGAGCCAGGGGTGCACGTGTCCGCCGGAGATTCCGGTGTGCGTGTGCGGCAACGTGCCGATACTCAAGGTCATCACCCGCAAACCCTTGGTTGCCCAACCCGATGAGGTTGCGCGCAACCCTCGGGCGAGATCAGCCAAAATCCGCGTGGCGGAGCGCTTGTAGCGTTGCGCGCGCGATATTGGACCTCCCGCTCGCACCATAAACGAAGCTTAAACACACTACCAACGTACTCAGGATGGGAGGCGGCATATCATGGGCTACAACACCTCAAACGCAGCACTCGCCTATGATATGAACGCCATGCCCGCCTACCGCGAGGCACCGCAGGCGCCCGCTGCTCCTCGTGAGCAGCGCACACCGCGCTTTGATGTCTACACGGGCGCGGGCCGTCAGGCAAACCAGGCGGTAAGCCCGGTTTTCATGAGCGTTCTTAAAACGTTTTGCATCATTGCGGCTATCTTCATGACGATTGGCGTCGCCCGCGTGGCGCTTGCAAGCGTTACGGCCCAGGTGCTCAACAGCAACGCCGAGCTTACCAACACGCTCGAGAAGGCGACCGATGAGAGCTCTGACCTTGAGGTCATGCACTCTGTTTATGGTGCCGATACGCGCATTCGCGATCTTGCGGGCGCTTATGGCATGGTGGAGCCCAGTGAGAGCGTTACACTTGATTTTTCGCAGGATGCAGCCGCGGGCGCTAGCTCGGCTGCGGCTGTCCAGTAATAAGACGGTAGCTGAGTATGACAAATGATTATCGCCGCGGTCCAGACGGGAGTCGCGGGCAGGGACGTCCCTCTTCGCGGGGACGTTCTGGTTATCAAGGATCGGGTCGGTCATCTTACAACTTGGGGTCGAATCGTGGCAACGACCCAACGTCGCGCCTTCGCGGCTCGGATGACCCTCAAGTACGCAATAGCAGATCGAATAGACGATCTTCGACCGAATGGCTTACGGGGACGCCATTGCCTCGCCGTAATGCCGTCATGGGTTGTATCGGTTTGGGCCTGGCTGCGGGCGCCATCCGCCTTGCCGACTACCAGATCGTAAATGCCGATGAATTGCGCGGGCGCGCCGATGCTCGACGCCTGCTTGCGGAGACGCTTTACGCCAAACGCGGCACGATCTACGACCGAAACGGCAACGTGCTGACGTCGTCGGTCGAGTGCAGCAATGTCGCCGTGAATCCACAGCTGATCGAGGATGTCGATAAAACGGTATCGGCCTTGGTTAAGGCGACTGGAATCGATAAGAAGACTTGCCGCAAGCTGGTTCAGTCCGATGGCACTTGGGTGTATATCAAGCGCCAGGTGGACGAGGACGATGCCGCGGCATTGAAGAAGAAAAATCTGCCCGGCGTGCTCTTTGAGCAGGCGATGAAGCGGGTGTATCCATACGGCAATCTGGCTTCGCAGGTTCTAGGCGTGGTGAACGTTGACAACGTGGGCCTAACGGGACTTGAAAAGCAATATGACAAATTGCTGACCGGAACAAACGGCACGCTGGTACGAGAGCGTGCGAGGGACGATAGCTATATTGCGGGTGGCGCCTATAAAAAAGTCGCCGCCATCGATGGCGTTGACATCGTGACGACGCTGGATGTCAATATCCAGCGTGCAGCAGAGGACGCTCTGGCGGAGGCGGTCGAGAAGACCAAAGCCAAGAACGGTTCGGCTTTGGTGACAGACCCTACTACCGGCGAGATTCTGGCCGCCTGTTCGTATCCGACCTACGACCCGACCAATTTGGAGAACGCCAAGACCGAGGATATGAACTTGCGCTTGGTCACCGATGCGTATGAACCCGGTTCGGTCTTTAAGACGCTCGTTGCAGGTGCGGGTTTCGACTTGGGCGTCGTGCGCTCGAGTACGTCGTTTGAGGTGCCGGCGAGCATTAAGGTCGGCGACGATACCGTCACCGATGCCGATAAGCGTGACTACGCCATGACCATGGATGTGCGCGAGATGATGCGCCGCTCATCCAATGTTGGCTTTGTATTGGTCGGGCATAAGATCGGCGCGGACGATTTTGCCGCGTACGTGGACAAATGGGGCGTTGGACACAGTTCGGGCATCGATTTTCCCGGCGAGAGCCTTGGCATTGTCAAGGAGCGTGACCAGTATGACGGCGCCACGTTGGGCTCGATGAGTTTTGGCCAAGCGCTGTCTGTCTCGCCGATCGAGATTGCGCGCGCCGTGGGTGGCATTGCCAACGACGGCGTGATGATGACGCCGCACTTTTATAAATCCAGCAAAGGCGAGGAGAAGGACTGGGGCGAGGGCGAGCAGGCGATTTCTGAGGACGCCGCCGCCCAGGTGACATCGTGCATGCAGACGGTCGTTTCCGAGGGCACGGGTGTCGGGGGCGCCGTCGACGGTTACGACGTGGCGGGTAAGACCGGTACGGCCGAGCGCGCCGATGAAAAAGGCGGCTACCTCAAAGCGAGCTATATGTCGTCCTTTATGGGGTTTGCCCCGGCGCAAGCACCCAAGGTTTTGTGCTATATCACGCTCGACGGAACGCCGAGCGGTTCGGATGCCGCCGCCGTGCCGTTCCAGGTCATTATGGCTAACGCGCTCGATGTGTTGGGTATCCCACGCACCAAGTAGGGGGTTACAATCCTGGAAAGGGCTGTCGATTAATCTGGAGGGTGTTCACATGCCCTGCACCACGCATGCGCGGCGCTGGGATACAATACGCCGATAGCATTATTAGGTTTACAGGGGAGCTGCAATGATAGAGATCGCCGTCAACAACCTCGCGGCCGCAACAGGGGCCCGGACCGTGACGGGAGAAGCCGATCGGGTATGCCGTGGGTGCGTTATCGACTCGCGCCAGGTTGAGGAAGGCACGATTTTTGTTGCCTTTCCGGGTGAAAAAGTCGACGGCAACGATTTTGCTTCCCGCGCCATCGAATCGGGCGCCGGCGCTGTTGTGATGACGCGCGAGCCCAACGCCGAGCTTGTATCGCTGGCTCAGCGTAAGGGCTGCGCCATCCTACACACCGATGATCCCGAGGAATTTTTGCTGCGCCTGGCACATGCCTATCGCACGCAGCTTGGCTGCCTCGTGGTTGGCATTACCGGCTCTATCGGTAAGACGACGACCAAGGATGTCCTTGCGGCAGTGCTTGCCAAGCGCTATCGCGTTTGGGCCACCAAGGGTAATTTCAACAATCTGATCGGTATGCCGCTCACGGTTTTGGCCGCTCCTGCCGACACCGAGGTGCTGGTTCTCGAGATGGGTATGAACCATTTTCACGAGATCGAGCGCCTTTCTCGGTCCGCCAATCCCAACCTTGCCATCGTGACCAAGATCGGCACCTCTCATATTGGAATCCTGGGAAGTCGCGAGAATATCGCCCGCGCTAAGTCCGAGATTGTTGGGGGCATGTGTGCCGCCGACGACCTTCTCCCGTTGCTGGTTTTGGGCGGCGAAGACGACTTCACCCCGTTCATTCGTGAGACGTTTGCCGAGCCCGCGGGTATCGACGTGATGCTGGCGGGTGTTTCGGATGTTGATGAGGTTTGCGCCCGCGGCATTCACATTGATGATGAGGGCCGCCCGGTCTTTACGCTTGACTTTGGTATGGGTGAGTCCGTTGACACCATGCTCGCCATTCCCGGCGTCCAGTCCGTTCCCAACGCCGTTAAGGCCGCCGCAGTTGCCTATCGTTTGGGTGTGACCCCCGAGCAGATCGATGCTGCCTTTAGGGGTATCGCGATTACCGGTCATCGTCAGGAGATCAAACACGCCAAGAGCGGTGCCCGCATTATCGACGACTCGTATAACGCCAGCGCCGAATCCATGGCTGCTGGCCTTGACCTGCTGTGCTCGCTTTCGTGTTCTGGCTCTCGAATGGCGATTCTGGGCGAGATGGGCGAAATGGGCGACGAGGCCCCCCGCATGCATGAGCTGGTGGGCGCCTATGCCGCGGCTAAGAAGCTCGATATGCTGGCGTGCGTGGGCGGTGAGCTGGCCGCTCGTATGGCCGAAGCCGCGCGCATGATGGGCATGGACGAGGACCGCATCCAGGTGTTCTCCGATTATCAGCAGGTGCTCGACCGTATGGCCGGCGCACTTGAGAAACATGACGTTGTGCTGGTCAAGGGCTCTCGCTTTGTCGAGCTCGACCGCTTTGTGGAAGGTGTGTGCTAGCCCATGTTCGGGAACCCCGCGTATCCTACATACCAGGCCTTTTTGGGACTTGGCATCGCCGCCGCCATTGCGCTGCTGCTCATGCCGTGGTGGATCAAGCTTCTTAAGGTCGAGGGTATCGGCCAGCAGGTCCGCGCCGATGGACCCAAACGCCACCTGATTAAGCAGGGCACGCCCACCATGGGCGGCGTTGTCATTCTCGTAGCCGTTTCGCTGACGTGCCTTTTGATGGGCAAGCTCACCACCGAGCTTGTGCTCGTGCTGCTTGCCACGCTTGCAACCGGCGTTCTGGGCCTTATCGATGATTTGACCTCTGTCACGCACGGTCGTTCGCTCGGCCTGACGCCCCACGCCAAGATGATCGGTCTCACCATCATCTGCGTCACGTTTACCGTGCTTGCCGTCAGCTGGTGCGGCGTTGCCCCCGAGATTCGTTTTCCCGGCGGTCTGACGATTGACCTCGGTATCTTCTCGACCACCATTGGTGGCCTTACCTTTCCGTGGCTCTACATCGTCTTTTGCTGGCTGATGATCGCCGGTCTTTCTAATGCCGTGAACCTGACCGATGGCCTTGACGGCCTTGCCGGTGGCACCTCCATGATTGCCATGCTTGCCATGGCTGCCATGGCGTTTTTGCACGGTGACGTAAACCTGTCTATCTTCTGTACCGCATGTGCTGGTGCTTGCCTGGGCTTCCTTTGGTTCAACTGCTATCCGGCGAGCATCTTTATGGGTGATACCGGCTCTCTTGCCTTGGGTGCGGCCTTTGCCTGCACGTCCATTATGACCAACACCGAGGTCGTCTCGCTCATCATCGGCGGCCTGTTTATCGTCGAGACCCTGTCGGTCATGATTCAGGTCGTCTACTTCCACTTTACGCATAAGCGCGTCTTCCTTATGGCGCCCATTCATCATCATTTCGAGAAGAAGGGATGGGCCGAGACTAAGGTCGTCATCCGTTTTTGGATTGTCGCTGCCGCTTTTGGCGCTCTGGGCCTTGCCCTGTTTTTCCAGTTGGGATAGTGGTTTTTCATGCCTCTTGCAGATTCCTTTAGCCTGCTCGTCTTGGGCCAGGGTAAGTCCGGTCTAGATGTCGCTCGCTGGGCGCTTGCGCACCCCGAGCGCGTGAGTACCGTTACCGTGTACGGTGGCGGCACGTCCGAGCCCAATGATGCCACGCGCTCGCTCGAGGCGCGCGGGGTATCGTTTGTCTACGGAACCGAGCAGGTCGAGGGCGCGTTTGATGTATGCGTGACGTGTCCGGGCATCTCGGAGTTCTCGGCATTCTATAAGGCTGGCCGCGATCACGCTGCCCAGATCATGGGTGAGCCCGAGTTTGCCTACCGCCTGTCTCCCCAAAATTGGATTGCCATTACGGGCACCAACGGCAAGACGACCACCACGTCGCTGACCGACTACCTGCTTAAGGCAGCGGGCGAGGCGAGCGTTGCTGTCGGTAATATCGGTGAGCCTCCGGTGAACGAAATCGACGACCGCGCGCATAACGAGTGGTTTGTAGCTGAGCTTTCGAGCTATCAGATCGCAACGACCCAGGAGCTTCACCCCCGTGTGGCGGTGCTGCTCAACATTACCCCCGACCATCTGGGCTGGCACAAGAGCCATGAGAACTATGCGCTCGCCAAGATTAAGCTCTTCGAGAATATGGTCGATGATGACCTTGTGGTTATCGACGTCGAGGATGCCGGTATCCATGAATTCGATGAGTATGTCTACACGCCGGGTCGTCGCATCTGCAAGGTCGCCTTTGACGAGCCTGCGGGCGAGGACGCCGCATTTGTGCGCGATGGCAAGATGGTCATTCGCCTGAAGGGCGTCGAGACCCCGCTCATCGCCACGTCCGAGCTCAAAATCTCCGGACATCACAATGTCATCAATGCCCTGTGCGCTGCCACGGCTGCCCTGGCCGTCGGTGCCGATGTCGACGGTGTGTGTCGCGGCCTGGCCTCATTCCAGCCGCTGGAGCACCGCGTTGAGCCCTGTGGCGAGATTGATGGCGTGCGCTACGTCAACGATTCCAAGGCAACGAACACCGATGCGGTCGAAAAGGCCCTGACGGCGTTTCCCGACGACGACGTGATCTTGCTGCTCGGTGGTCACGATAAGGGCACGCCACTCGAGTCCTTCGCCCGCGTTGTCATGGACAACGTGCGATCGGTCGTCTGCTTTGGCGATGCGCGCGAGCGCTTTACCGCCGCTATGGACGAGGCCGATGTCGATGGTGATGTTGATATCGCTCAGGCTGACGACCTGCGCGACGCCGTCGACGTTGCCCGTTCGCTGTCGAGCCGAGGCGACGTGATCCTGCTTTCTCCCGCCTGTTCTTCGTTCGATGAGTTCTCGGGCTACGAGGAGCGCGGCCGCGTGTTTAAGGACTACGTGGCCCAGCTTGCCGCCGCAGCGAAATCGCAAATGGAATAGGGGCCGCCGGTGAGAGAGGAGAGCCCCCGACAAGGTATGAGGAGGCCCGACTCGGACCGTGCTTCCTCGCAGCGCAGTACGCCGCGTTCCGGTCGCGGCGGGCAGACGCTCAGCGAACGCTATATTGCCGGCGTCCCCGCCCGCATCATGCGCCCTCGTTTGATATTCATGGCGTGCCTGTTTACTTTAGTGTGCTTTGGTCTGCTGATGGTGTACTCGGCGTCATCGGTCGAGGCATTGCACGAGAACGGCTCGGCGACGTTTTTCCTGGTTCGACAGGCTACCTTTGCCGGGGTTGGCGTGCTCGCCATGGTTGCGATCGTTCGCGTCTTGCCGGACAGCTGGTTTGGGGAAAATGTACTTAGGGTCTTCCTTATCGGCATGATTCTCTTGCTGTTTGCGGTATTTCTTGTCGGCAGTGGCAGCCGTGGCGCCACGCGCTGGCTCAACATCGCCGGTATTCAGTTCCAGCCGTCTGAGTTTTTAAAGCCGTTTGCCATCGCGTATTCGGCCATCATACTCGACCGTTTCTTTTCGCCCGGTGGCAACATCAACGAGTTCCTTCGTAAGATGGTCGTCTACTTGGGCATTTCGCTCTTTTTGATCTTTATCCAGCCCGATTATGGCACCGTCTTGATCATCTCGCTGACCCTTATGTGTATGGCGTTATTTGCGGGTCTAGACCCCAAGTTTATCATCGGCGTGATCATTCTCGTCATTGTCATGAGTGTGTTTGCGCTTGTTGCAGAGCCGTACCGCATGGTGCGTGTTCAGGTTGCCCTGAACCCTTGGGCCGACGAGTATGGCGATGGCTATCAGGCAACGCTTGCCATCATGGCGTTTGCTTCGGGCGGCTTGTTCGGCCGCGGCATCGGTAACTCCACCATGAAGTATTCGTATCTGCCCGAGGCACACAACGACTATATTCTGGCCATTATCGGCGAGGAGGTCGGTTTTGTCGGGACCGCGCTGCTCTTCCTGGTCTTTGCGATGCTGATTTACTCAGCGTTTCGCATTGCCGAACAGGCTGCGGACCGTCGCGGAGCGCTCATGGCATCGGGTTCCGCAGTCATTCTCGCGGTACAGTTTTTGATCAATGCGCTGGGCATCCTCAACGTGTTTCCCATGACGGGTAAGCCGCTGCCATTTATCAGCTACGGCGGTTCGTCGATTATCGTATCGCTTATGCTTGCGGGGCTGATCTTGCGCGTCTCGCACGAGAGCGCCCGTCGTGATGAGTACGACCGTCGCCGCGAGAGCTTTGCCGTTATGGACGAGAGCACCGCCGGCGTGCCCCATGTGCGCGGCGATCGCCCTTCGCGCAACGGTTTTACCGTCTTGGATGGCTCTGCGTCCGAGCCGGCGGCTCGTCCGCGCCCGCGAACGGCTCCGCAGGGGCGTCCCCAACGCCCGAACCCCCGAAGCTCGGGCGGCGGATATAATCGAATCAATTTGAATTCGGACCCGTCGGCGCGTCTGCGCACCGACGATCAGGGACCGCGCGTACGAAGGGATTTTCATGACCGATAAGATGACCGTTGCTATCGCAGCCGGCGGCACGGCGGGACATATCAACCCTGCGCTTGCCTTGGCTGAGGAGTTGCGCGACCGCGGACATCATGTTGTGTTCGTGGGCCAGTCGCACAAGCTCGAGGGTCGTTTGGTTCCCGAGGCCGGGTTCGATTTTGTACCTATCACGGTCACGGGCTTCGACCGTTCCCGTCCTTGGACCGCGTTGAGCTCGCTGTGGCGCGTCAATAAGGCCAAGCGCTCGCTCGCCAGCCATTTCTCAAAGGTTGGCAAGCCCGATGCTGCCATCGGTTTTGGTGCCTACGTCGAGGTCCCGCTGCTGGGCTGGTGCAAGGATGCGGGCGTTCCGTATCTGCTGCACGAGCAGAACTCTGTTCCGGGCCTGGCCAATAAGATGATGAGTTCCCATGCCGCCCGCGTGTGTATCTCGGTGCCGGCTGCGCGCTCTGTCTTTGAGCGCGAGGGCGACCCCGAGCATGTGCTCATGACCGGTAATCCGGTGCGCCGCTCGGTCATTGAGGGCGATCGCGCCCGCGGCCGCGAGGCACTTGGCGTGCCCGAGGATGCGACGCTTCTGCTCGTCTTTGGTGGTTCGCTCGGTGCCCAGCATCTCAACGAGCGCGTAGCCTCGCTCAAGAGTGAGCTGCTGACCCGCGAGAATCTCTACATTTTGCATTCGACGGGAGCCGACGGCTTTGAGGACACCGAGCGTGCTTTGGCGCTGACGTCCGATGAGACGAAGCGCTATCGCGTCCAGCCCTACATTGACAACATGGGCGACATGCTAGCTGCAGCTGACCTGGTGCTCTCGCGCTCCGGCGCCTCGAGCGTGGCCGAGATTGCCGCCCTCGCCGTGCCTTCGGTGCTCGTGCCGTATCCGCATGCCACGGCCGACCACCAGACGACCAATGCGCGTTATCTGGTCGATGCCGGTGCCGGCGTGCTTTGTGCCGATGCCGATATCGATGCTCCGGCGTTTGCCGAGGAGCTGCTGCATCTGGTCGATGACGCCGCAGCGCGCGATGCCATGCGTCAGGCGGCGCGCGGGTTGGCTCAGGACCGCGCCGCCGCACTTTTGGCCGATGCGGTAGAGGGTTTGCGTTAGTTAGACGGGATATCGAGCTTGCGCTCGCGCGGATGCGGTAGGTGCGGTACAGTTAACGGGTTACAGGCAGTGTTTACGCAAGGAGTACACGAGCACATGGCTGATTCCCAGACTGCAACCTCCGCGCCCGAGTTCAAGAGCGCCCACTTTATCGGTATCGGTGGCGCCGGCATGAGCGGCATCGCTCTCGTTTTGCACGAGCGTGGCTATGCCGTTACCGGTTCCGACCTTAAGACCTCGCGCTACATTCGTCAGCTTACCCGTGCTGGCGTGAAGGTTCACGTGGGCCACGAGGCCGCCACGATCGATGAGGTCAAGCCTGACGTGGTCGTGGTCTCTACCGCTATTCCCGAGTCCAACCCCGAGCTTGTGCGTGCTCGCGAGCTCGGTATTCCTGTGTGGCCCCGCGCCAAGATGCTCTCGGCTCTGGGCCACGGCTACACCACCATCGCTGTTGCCGGCACGCACGGCAAGACCACGACGTCCTCGATGTGTGCCACCATGCTCGACCGCATGGGTCTGGATCCCAGCTTTTTGATCGGCGGTATCGTCGAGGGTTACGATACCAACGGAAAGAACGGCTCGGGTGACTACTTTGTCGCCGAGGCCGATGAGTCCGACAGCTCGTTCCTGTTCCTGAACCCCAACGTGGTCATCGTGACCAACGTCGAGGCCGACCATCTCGACCACTACTCGGGCATCGAGGAGATCGAGGCCACCTTTGCCAAGTTTATGGGCCTGGTTGGAGAGGGCGGTACCGTCATCGTTTGCGGTGAGGACCCGCATCTGGTCGAACTCGCCAAGTCGACGGGTCGCCACGTGCTTTCCTATGGCTTTGCCGAAACCAACGACGTCGTCTGCGTGCATCCGGATGTCAAGGGCATTCAGAGCGACTTTATCGTTCGCTTTGAGGATGGGACCGAGCATGCTGTCGAGATCAAGAGCAACCCCGGTCGCCACAACATGCTCAACGCCACGGCAGTGCTAACCGTTGCCCATGTCCTGGGTCTCGACGTCGATGCCGCAGCCGAGGCGCTTTCGAGCTTTGAGGGCGTCCGCCGCCGCTTTACCCATGTGGGCGATATTGACGGCATCACCGTGGTCGATGACTACGGCCATCACCCCACCGAGATCAAGGCGACGCTTGCCGCCGCCTCGTCGCTGGGCTATAAGCATGTTGACGTCGTGTTCCAGCCGCACCGCTATTCGCGTTTGCAGGCGCTGTGCGATGACTTTGCCGATGCCTTCGCCAATGCCGATAAGCTGCTGCTCATCGATGTGTTCTCTGCCGGCGAGATGCCGATTCCGGGCGTAACCTCCAAGATGCTCGCTGATACTGTGCGCGCCAAGCACCCTGGCAAGGAGGTCGTGTACTGCTCCAGCCGTCTCGAGCTCAATCGTGAGCTCGAGAAGATGGTAGGTGAGGGCGATCTGCTGCTTACTATGGGCGCCGGCGACGTTACGACCGTTGGCCCTGAGTTCATCGAGTATCTGACTGCCAAGAAAGACGCTTAGCCCCTATGGGTCTGTTTAACGCCGTCATGGCGCTTTCGGGCATGATTGACACGGATGTAGTCGAGGATGAACGCCTTGCGCGTCATACGAGTTATCGTATCGGCGGCAAGGCCGACCTCTTCGTGACGTGCCATAGCTATCATGCCCTTCGTCGTGCCGTGGCAGTACTCGACCGTGAGCAGGTGCCGTGGGTCATTATCGGCAAGGGATCTAATCTGCTCGTTGCCGATGCGGGCTATCGCGGCGCCGTCATTTCGCTGGGGCGTGAGTTTCAGCGCACCGTTGTTGCCGAGGACGGTTGCACGCTGACCGTTGGCGCGGGCGTTATGTTCGCACGTTTGGTCAACGATGCCCTGTCGCGCGGGCTTTCGGGCCTTGAGTTTGCGGTTGGCATCCCCGGCTCGGTCGGCGGCGCCGTATCTATGAACGCCGGTACGCGTACCGAGTGGATAGGTTCGCTTGTCGAGGATGTGGTCACGTTTGACCCGGCATCCGGCATTAAGCATTATGCGG
The DNA here is from genome assembly GCF_050315135.1 of Collinsella sp. SGI.033. NCBI lineage: Bacteria > Bacillati > Actinomycetota > Coriobacteriia > Coriobacteriales > Coriobacteriaceae > Collinsella > Collinsella sp. SGI.033. Next base: position 78,726 of record NZ_JBNPOK010000005.1, on the reverse strand, counting down.
GGTCCGAGATTGCCTGGGGCTACCGTGAGTGCAGCCTGCCGCGTAACGAGATTATTCTCGAGTGCGTGCTTAAGCTCAAGCCTGCGCCTAAGGCCGACATTCGCGAGCGTATGGAGCGGTATCTGACGAGGCGCAAACGCACGCAGCCCATGGGTCGCGCTTCTTGCGGGTCGGTCTTTCGCAATCCACCCGACGCGAGCGTTGGCAAGCTGATTGAGGATTGTGGATTAAAGGGTTTTTCGGTTGGCGGTGCGGAAGTTTCGCCCGTACACGCTAATTTTATCGTTAATAACGGTACCGCCTCGGCCGATGACGTGGCCGCGGTTATCAGGCATGTGCACGGAAAGGTGAGGGAGGCGTATGGCATCGAGCTCAGACCGGAAGTCAAATTCCTCGGCTTCTAGAGCATCGAAACCTACCTTCCGCCGCGCCGGAGGGCGTTCCGGCGCACCCGTCCAGCCTCAACGCAAGCCCCCTGTGTCCTCCAAGCCCGCTGGATCCGTTCGGTCCGCCAAACGTCCGGTCGTCGGCTCGCAACTTGGTGGACGCCCTGCCGCAAAAAAGACGGTTCACCCGGCTCCGCGCCCCTCGGTGACGTCTAAGTCGGCGATGGGTGCCAAGCCCTCTCGCCCCATAGTGACGCCCAAGCCCTCGCTGGGGGCTAAAGCAACGCATCCCGGTCGTACGTTGGGCGCTGCCAAGCCGCGCTCGTTGACGTCGGTGCCCGCCACTAAGGCACCTGCGACCAATAAGGGTATCAATCCGCTGTCGTCGCTTGGCGCCATGGCGAGTAAGACGTCCGAGGCCGCCTCTGCCGTTAAGGGCAAGGGCAAAATCGTGGGCGGTATCTTGGCGGCTGTGGCCGTGCTTGCCGTCGTTGCCATCGTCGTTATCAATTCCGGCCTGTTTGCCGCTACCGATATTCAGATCGAGGGCAGCGAGCATGTGACCAAGCACGATGCCATGCAGCTGATCAGTCTGCCCGAGAACACATCGCTCTTCAACGTAAATCCCGACCAGATTACCGAAGATCTCAAGCAGAACCCGTGGGTTTCGGGCGTGGACGTTCAACGGCAGTTTCCCCACACGCTCGTCATTACGCCGACGGAGCGCAAGGTCACCGCGATCGCTTATATAAGTTCCGACGATCTTGCCTGGGCCATCGGCGACGATGACACCTGGATCGCACCGCTTTCGACCTCTGTGGAGGTGGACGACCAGGGAAATGTCGTCACTTCGGGTGAGGGAGCCAACACATTGAGCGGTATCGATGCTGCGTTGGCGCTGGCCAAGCACTACGGGGCCGTGCTGCTTACCGATGTCTCGGCTGATGTCGAGCCGGTCTCGGGGCGGGCCGTTTCTTCCAAGGCCGTTAAAGCGGGCCTGGATTACGTGCGTGGTTTTTCCGGCGAATTCTTGGCGCAGATCAAGGATATTTCTATACCTTCGGTCGAGGCCATCTCGGCGAATCTTGATAATGGCGTTGAGGTCTCGCTGGGCGATTCTGATGATATCGCCAAGAAGGAACGCGTCGTGACCAAGCTTCTGTCGCAGGTAGAGGGCGTAACCTACATCAACGTTCGGTCTCCCGGCAACTATACGTTTAGAAACGCACCGACCGCTTAGCGTCGGTGTGTGGCTTTGTTGAGGGGCCATACCACGCCGTTTATCTGGTTTGTTTGGTTTTCACGGTCAATTATTTGACTGATACGTTCATAATGTGCAAACATAATACGGTTTACCTTTGCATTTACTTTCAACCTGAAGGTTAATGTGCGCAGGGGTCAACCCATGCTATGGCTATAACCTTTGTTCGGAGGACCGACATGCACGAGACAGAGATCAACAACTACCTTGCCGTCATTAAGGTGGTCGGCGTCGGCGGCGGCGGTACCAACGCGGTCAATCGAATGATCGAAGAGGGCATTCGTGGCGTCGAGTTTGTTGCCATCAACACCGATGCTCAGGCGCTCGCGATCTCTGATGCCGATATCAAGGTCCACATCGGTACCGACCTTACCCGCGGCCTGGGCGCTGGCGCCAACCCCGAGGTTGGTCGCAAGGCTGCCGATGAGTCCCGCGATGACATTGCCGAGGCGCTCGCTGGCGCCGACATGGTGTTCATCACCTGCGGCGAGGGCGGTGGCACCGGCACCGGCGCCGCTCCCATCGTTGCCGATATCGCGATGAACGAGGTCGGTGCGCTGACCGTCGCCGTCGTGACCAAGCCCTTCACCTTCGAGGGCCGCAAGCGTAAGAAGAGCGCCGAAGAGGGCATTAAGACCCTTTCCGATTGCGTCGACACCATGATCGTTATCCCTAACGACAAGCTGCTCGACATCGCCGAGAAGAAGACCACCATGCTCGAGGCCTTCGCGATTGCCGATGGCGTCCTTTCCCAGGGTACCCAGGGCATTACCGACCTCATCACCGTCCCGGGCATCATCAACCTGGACTTCGCTGATGTTAAGACCATCATGAAGCAGGCCGGCACCGCCATGATGGGTATCGGTACTTCTTCTGGGGACACCCGTGCCGTCGACGCCGCCCAGCAGGCTATTTCCAGCCCGCTGCTCGAGAGCTCTATCGATGGTGCTACGCGCGTCCTGCTCTCCATCGCCGGATCCAAGGATCTGGGCATCCAGGAGATCAGCGACGCTGCCGACGTTGTCGCCAACGCCGTCGATCCCGAGGCCAACATCATCTTCGGTACCGTTGTCGACGAGTCCCTGGGCGATCAGGTGCGCATCACCGTTATCGCTACGGGCTTCTCCGACTCTAATGTCAACCGTCAGGACGAGCTCTTCGCTGCCCAGCAGTCCCAGAGCAAGGCTTCCGTTGCCGAGCCTCAGCGTACCGCTCCCGCTGCAAGCTCGGCTCAGTCTGCCCCGACCCGCAATGTCGGCGGTACGGAGCTTCCCAATTTTGGTAACGACCAGTTTGAGCTTCCCGACTTCCTTAAGCGTGGTAGCTTCTAGTTCGTTTTTCTCAACGACCTGCACGGGGTGTATCCATTTGGATGCACCCCGTTTTGTTTCTCGTTTGTAAACGAAAGTCTCCAATCTCTTTACGTTCCCCTTACGTTTGGTTCCTACCGCTGCGGGTATCCTTTTGTAGAAGTATGGCAGCCGTATGGCACGGACTGCTGCGGCTTGGCCGCGATACTTGTGTTATTAGGAGGCTTTAGTATGGCAGCACGTGCGGACAACGTTTCGCGTGTCGACCATGATGGAGTTACGTTGGTAGAGGGCGCGACGCACGATGTCCGCTTTGCCTTCACCGAACGCACTGGCGGTGTTTCCGAAGATGCGTACTCCTCACTCAATCTGGGCTCGCATGTTGGCGATGACCCCTTTGCCGTTCAAGAAAATCGTCGCCGCGTACTCGAGGCCATGGGTGCCGCCGAGTGCGAGCACAACCTGCTTGTCCCCAATCAGGTACACGGTGACAATGTCGTGACGGTGACCTCGAACGGCGCCGATGATCTCGAGAACATTCGCGAGCAGATTGCCGAGGGCTGCGATGCCCTCGTCTGCACGGCGCATGAGGTGCCCGTGATGCTTTGCTTTGCCGATTGTGTTCCCGTTGTGCTGGTGGCTCCCGGCGGCTTTGCCGTGGTGCATTCTGGCTGGAAGGGCACGATTGCGCGCATTTCCGCCAAGGCGTGCCAAGCGCTCTGCGAGGCGGCTGGCTGCAAGCCAGACGACATCTCTGCCTATATTGGGCCCCATATCCTGGGTGACGAGTACGAGGTGTCCCAAGAACTTATGGACCGCTTTGCCTCCGAGTTCGCGTGCATCGATGCTGCCGCTTCTCGTATGCTCGATCTTTCCGCCGCCATTCGCGAGGCGCTGATGGACGCCGGCGTCGTAGAGAACGGCATTGTGGACACCAAGCTCTCCACCGTTCGTCAGAACGACCGCTTTTATTCCTACCGCAACGAGGGCGGCACCTGTGGGCGCCATGCTGCGATCGGCGTGATGCTATGAGAAAGATCGCATCGGTCCTAAGCGCGGCAGTGCTCACGCTTACGCTGTGTGCCTGCTCCTCGGGATCTTCCACGTCTTCTATCACCGTGGCCGGCTCGACCACCTGCCTTCCCATTGCCGAGATTGCGGCCGAGGGCTTTAAGGAGGAGACCGGCACCGACGTGCTCGTCTCTGGCCTTGGCTCTTCTGCCGGTATCGAGGCCGTCAGCAACGGCACGGCTGACATCGCCAGCTCGTCTCGTGGCCTCAATGCCGACGAGCAGGATCTGGGCCTGACCCCGATTGTAATCGCGCACGACGGCATCGCAGTCATCGTGAACGACGATAATCCGGTCGACAACCTCTCGACCGAGCAGCTTCGCGACATATACGCCGGTAAGATTACCAACTGGAAGGAAGTCGGCGGAGAGGACCTGAAGATTCAGGTTATTAACCGCGATGAGGCGTCCGGTACGCGCGAGGCCTTCCGTACCATCGTGATGGACGGCACGCCGTTCGATCGTCGCTCTGCCGTTCTTTCGGGCACGGGCCAGGTGCGCGATGTCGTGTCCCGTTCACGTGGTGCTATTGGCTACATCTCGCTGGGTTTTGTCGAGAGCCTCAACGCTAAGACTTCGGTTAAGGCTGTTTCGGTCAACCATGTCGAGGCATCCGAGAAGACGGTCGCAAGTGGCGGCTACCCCATCTCGCGCGACCTTTACTTCTTTGTGAAGGGTACGCCTTCGCAGCGTGCACAGGACTACATTGACTATGTGACGTCGGAGAAGATGGACAAGCAGATTCGCGAGGCGGGCTTTATTCCCGTCACCAACGACGGAAAGGGGAGTGAGTAGCATGGAAGCGCAGGAAACCCCCCAGATTGAGCGAGAGGCTCAGGCGCCCAAAAAGCGTGAGTTGGCGTTGGTGTCGCGCAGCACCTATCTCAAAGAGAAGGCGCTGCAGTGGATCTTCTTTGCTTGCGCGTTCTTGGCGGTCGTCACCGTCATCCTGATTTTTGTCTTTACCACGTACTCGGCGTTGCCCGTCTTTACCGACATCGGTCTGGCGGACTTCTTTAGCTTTACGTGGGCGCCCTCCGAGGGCCACTACGGCATCATGTCGCTGCTGGCGGGCTCTGGTCTGGTGACGGTCGGTGCGCTCGCCATGGGTGTGCCCCTGGGTGTGGGCACGGCCGTGTATCTGGTCGAGATCGCCGGCAAGCGCGTGCGCAGTCTCATCAGCCCCGCCGTCGACCTGCTGGCGGGTATTCCCTCCATCATCTACGGTTTCTTTGGCATGGTCATCATCCGTCCGTTTATCGCGCAGCTGACCGGCGGTCTTGGCTTTGGTGCGCTGACGGCGTGGTTCGTGCTCGCCATCATGATCGTTCCCACCATCACCACGCTCACCATCGATGCCCTCAATTCCATTCCCATGGGCATTCGCGAGGCATCCTATGCCATGGGTGCCACCAAGTGGCAGACCATCTACAAGGTCGTTCTGCCTGCAGCCAAATTGGGCATCGTCGATGCGATTGTCTTGGGCATGGGTCGTGCCATCGGTGAGACCATGGCCGTGCTCATGGTCGTTGGCAACGCTCCGGTCATCCCGGACAGCATCTCGAGCCCCATCTCGACGCTCACGAGCCAGATCGCGCTCGACATGAGCTATTCCTCGGGCCTGCACCGCTCGGCTCTGTTTGGCATGGGCGTGGTCCTGTTTATCATTTCCGCCGCATTGGTGGGCATCGTCCGTCTGATTTCCAAGAAGAAGAGGGGGTAGGCTATGTCCGATTCCGTTGACACGACGGTCGATACGACCTCGTCGCGCGAACGCATCAAGCGTGCCCTTTCCCATGGTAAGAAGGGCCGCATCAACAAGGATCTGTCCAACAAGATTATGCTCGGCGTGTTTCGTGCCGCGGCCTATATCACCACGCTGGTGCTGGTCGCCATCATCGCCTATGTAGTTATCAACGGTCTGCCGCACATCTCGCTCGACTTTATCTTTGGCTGGCCGCAGGGAGTAAACGCCGAGGGCGGCATTTGGCCCACTATCGTCTCGACCGTCTACGTGACGGCGCTCGCCATGCTCATCTGCACGCCGGTTGCCGTCTTGGCTGCGGTCTATCTGGCCGAGTATGCCAAGCAGGGCAAGGTTGTCGACATCATTCGCTATGCTGCCGATGCCCTGGCCTCGGTGCCCTCCATTGTTATGGGCCTTTTTGGCTACGCCTTGTTTGTCGAGGCCATGGGCCTGGGTCTTTCGATGGTTTCGGCCGCCCTGGCGCTCGCACTTCTGATGCTGCCCATTGTCATGCGTACCACCGAGGAGGCAATCCGCGCCGTTCCGCGCTATATCCGTTGGGGCGCATATGGCCTGGGTGCCACCAAGTGGCAGGTCGTCTCCAAGATCGTGCTTCCTTCGGCTTTTGGCCGCATCGCCACCGGCATCGTACTTGCCATCGGCCGCGCCATCGGCGAGACCGCCGTGGTGCTCTACACCATGGGCCAGGCCATCAACCTGCCTATTTCGCCGCTCGATTCCGGTCGCCCCATGACCGTTCACCTTTATCTGCTTGCCAATGACGGCATCAACATGAACGCAGCCTACGGCACCGCGCTTTTGCTGATGGCGATTATTCTGGCCTTCAACCTGTTTGCGCGTTATCTGTCGCGCAAACGCCGCTAGTTAAGGAGTCCCATGTCCGTCTATCAGTCCGCTCCCACGCTGGAGCAAGCGGCCATCACGGCCAAGGATTTCAACTTTTGGTACGGTGACTTTCATGCGCTGACGGGGCTCGACCTCAACATCGCCAAAAACGCCATTACCTCGTTTATCGGCCCTTCGGGCTGCGGCAAATCGACGTTTTTGCGCTGTATCAACCGTATGAACGACCTTATCGAGGGCACGCGCGTCGAGGGCACCATGACGCTCGACGGCAACGATATCTATGCCGAGGGCGTCGACCCGGTCGACCTTCGCCGCCGCGTGGGCATGATTTTTCAGCAGCCCAACCCGTTCCCTAAATCCATCTACGAGAATGTTGCTTTTGGCCCTCGTCTGCAGGGCGTGACTAGCAAAAGCGACCTCGATGACATCGTGGAAGAATCGCTCAAGCGCGCCAACCTCTGGAAAGAGGTATCCAATCAGCTCAACAAGGATGGTTTGGCGCTTTCGGGCGGTCAGCAGCAGCGTCTGTGCATCGCGCGTGTGCTCGCGGTGCAGCCCGATGTCCTTCTGATGGACGAGCCCTGCTCCGCCATCGACCCCACGTCCGTCTCCAAGGTCGAGGATCTGATGGCCGAGCTGGCGCCCGAGATGACGATCATCATCGTCACACATTCAATGCAGCAGGCAGCTCGCATTAGCGACTACACCGCCTTCTTCTTGCAGGAGGTTGCCGGCGAGCCCGCCACGCTCATCGAGTATGGTCAAACCGACGCGATCTTCACCAGCCCGGTGGATTCGCGGACGGAAGACTATATCACCGGCCGCTTTGGCTGATCGGTGCGACTAGTCCCAAGCCGATCGGACCTGGTCCGGTGCGTATTCACTGTGCGGGCGGCATGACCGCACCCAACTGATTGGAGTGAACCATGCGCAAACTGTTTTCCCGTCAGCTCGTCGAGGCTCGTCACGAGATGTTGAGCATCTACGAGGCTGTAGACCTGGCTCTTCACGACGCCGTGAAGGCCTATGTGACCGACGACCGCAAGCTCGCCACCAAGACCAAGAAGCGCACGCTTTCGATTGACGCGCGCTGCGCCAACCTGGAGGCCGTGTGCTACAACCTGATCGCTACACAGTCGCCGGTCGCCTCCGACTTCCGCTTGCTGCAGACGATCATCTACGTCGACTTTAACCTGCAGCGCATGACCGATAAGGTTCGCCAGATCTGCCGCGCCACGCGTCATATGGTCAAGGCCGATATCTCGCTGCCCCAGGAGCTCGTCGGTACGGTTGAGGCCGAGGCCGAAGCCGTATACCAGGTGCTGGGCTCGTCGCTTTCCGCGCTCGTCACCAACGACATGTCCATCATCTGCAACCTGGCCGTCGAGGACGAGCCGGTGCATGCGGCCTATGAGAAGTTCTTCCGTACCTTCAACCGCATGGACGCGGGCGAGTTTATGGACGACGACAGCAACTATGACGATCTGCGCCGCGCCATCATGGTTTCGCGCTACCTCGATCGCATCGCCTCGATTTCCATCGATGCCGCCTGCCGTCTGACCTTCCTTTTGACCGGCCAGCGCATGAACGCCGGCGATATCGCCCGTACGGACGAGGATGAGCTCGAGAGCATGCGCGTACCTTCGGGCGAGGGCGTCATCATGAGGCCCGCTGTCGATGCGCGCTTTGTTGCCAAGGTGCCCGCTAACGAGGTGAGCGAGGGTCTTCGCTACCTGCTCGAGCACCTCGAGGACGAGGACGATACCGAGGATGACGAGGAGTAGGGTAGCTCCGTTCGTCGAAAGATTGTAAATACCTAAGTGAGCGCGGCCTTGCACATGCAGGGCCGCGCTCTTGCGTTAGCATGGGACTACTTGTATGGCTGTTAGCGGAGGCGATTGGCAATGGATAATTATTTGAACGTGATGCGCGCTCGCCGCGAGCAGATTCTCGAACGCTTTTATGCCGCACTCGATCGCGCGGGGCGTCCACACAATGCCGCACGTCTGATTGCCGTCTCCAAGACCGTTGGCGTCGATGAGACCGTTGCCGCCATCCAGGCAGGGTATCGTCATTTTGCCGAGAACCGTCCGCAGGAGCTTGTTCGCAAGCTTGCGGGGCTGGCGGAGCATCCGGAGCTGCCCGAGGTGCGCTTCGATATGATCGGTAATCTTCAGACCAACAAGATCAATGCGGTGCTGGGTGCGGCCGAGCTGATTCATTCGGTGGGGTCGCTTCATTTGGCGCAGGCTATCTCGAGCCGTGCCGTCCGCAAGATTGAGGCGGGCGAGCTTGCCGGTCCTCAGCATGTGCTGATCGAGGTCAATGTAAGCGGCGAGGAGTCCAAGGGCGGCTTTTCGCCCGATGAGGTTCGTGCCTCCGCCGGCGAGCTTGCGGAACTTGAGGGAATTTGTGTGCAGGGGCTTATGACCATGGCGCCCCGGGGGAATAAGGATGTGGCACGCCGCACCTTTGCCGGGCTGCGTGAGTTGAGGGATGAGCTGGAGACGGCACACCCCGATTTGTGTCTGCCTGAGCTTTCTTGCGGCATGAGCGAGGACTTTGAGCCCGCCCTTGAGGAAGGCTCGACGCTTGTTCGCCTGGGCAGGGTAGTATTTAGCCCGGAGTTTGAAGTAAAATAAGAGCCTGGAGTGCGCGCTGATTATCAGAGCGCCTGCATTAGACCGTGAGAGGACACAACCATGGGTTTCCTTGACGAAATTAAAAATAAAATGCACCTAGGCGGCCAGCAGGGTTATGACCAGGGTTATGGCCAGGATGATGACTACGGTTACGATGACGGCTATGACGACGGCTATCAGAACAACGGCTACGGCGGTGCTTCGGGCGAGGGCTTCTACACGCAAGATGAACCGAGCAATGGACTGCTGGGGCAGACACGCCGCGGAGAGGCCGAGTCGGTTGCTGTGTACACGCGTTCCGGTCAACTGATCGGCGACGACTCCCGTCACGCTACGACGTACAATCCGCCTTCGCGCTCTCAGGATGCCGCTGCGGGCGGTTATCGTCCCGGCGCCTATGACACGCCGTCAAGCTACGCCGAGAACGCTCGGGTCCGCGCTGCCGCTGTGCCCGCTCCTGCTTCAACGCCGAGCGATACCTCTGCCTATGCGAGCAATATCATCAACGCCACGCCTCAGTTGCCGGCCTACGTTCTTCGTCCGGAGAGTTATGACGACGTGGAGACGGTCGTGCGCCGCGTGCGTACCAAGCAGCCTGTCGCGCTGATCTTTGTGGGCGTTCGCACCGAGGTCGCCAAACGCGTCCTGGACTTTAGCTATGGCTTTGCCTGCGGCCTGGGCGCTTCGGTCAAAGAAGTGGGCGATCGCGTGTTTATGGTGCTGCCCGCCGGCTGCGAGGTCAAGGATTCGGATCTCAAGAAGCTTCGCGCCGACGGCTATCTCAAGTAAAGACAAGGCGAGGAGATTCCCATCAACATCTACACCATCGTTCAGCTTGTCAACACGCTGTTTAATTTTTATTCCACGTTGATTGTGGTCTACTGCTTTATGACGTGGATTCCCATGAAGCAGGGTGGTTTGCTACAGGATATCGCGGCGGTGCTCGACAGCGTTTGCGGCCCTTGGCTCAACCTGTTTCGCCGGTTTATGCCGCCGATGGGCGGTATCGATTTTTCACCGGTCGTTGCGATTATTGCGTTGCAGTTGGTGCAGAAGCTCATTCTGCAGCTACTTATAGGTATACTCGTATAGGACTGGCTCAGTAACCTATGTCGGGCGCTTAGCGCCAAGGCGATGATAAAGGAGAACTTGTTATGGCTATTACCCCTGCTGACATCCAGGCTCAGACCTTCTCTGAGGCCAAGCGCGGCTACGATCCCGCCGAGGTCGACGTCTTCCTGGAGACCCTGTCCTCCGAGGTCGACGCTATGCTTGCCAAGATCGTTGATCTTAAGGGTCGCCTGACCGCCACCGAGCAGCAGCTTGCCGATACGCAGGCTCAGCTTGCGCAGGCCCAGGATTCTGCCGCTCAGGCTGCCCCTGTCGCTACTCCCGCTCCCGATTTCTCCGCTCAGGAGCGTCAGATTTCCGCCGCTCTCATTGCGGCTCAGCAGACCGCCGAGGCGATTGTCAACGACGCTAACGAGAATGCTGACCGCATCCGCAACGAGGCCGACGCCAAGGCCCGCGAGGTCATCCGTCAGGCCCTGACCGAGAAGCAGGCCGAGCTCGAGGAGATTGACCGTCTGAAGGCTTCCCGCGAGGAGTTCAAGGCCGAGTATCTCAAGCTCATTCAGCACTTTATGGACGATGCTCAGAATTCCTTCCCGGCCGATCTGCTGGCTTCTACGCCGGTCGGTTCTGCGGCTTCTCCTGCCGTGACCATGCCTGCCGCCGAGCCGCTGCCTGTCGCTGATCCGGTTGTCCCCGTGGCCGACCCCTTCGCCCCGATTGACAACTTTGCCGCGGACGACCTGGACTAGCGCTAAAACTACAATCTAGCCCCTTAAAAGGAGCTCGCGCTTGCGAGCTCCTTTTTTGTAGCTGTATACGGGTTGGGAAACAAAACGCCGAGCTCTGCGTGCGATAGGGCAGAACTCGGCGAACGTTTGAGCGGTAAAAGGTAGATTTTAGGGCATGGGCCAAAAACTACTTGAGGAGGAAATTGGATAGGGGAATGGTGCGGGCCTCGCGATGCTCGGGGTCGGCGATATGGTCGGCGGGATAGCCGCAGACGAGCATGTGGTGGGGATAAACGCCCTCGGGCAGGTTGAACTGCTCGCGGGCTAGCTCAGGCTTAAAATGGCATACCCAGCACGTTCCCAGGCCCTGTTCCTCGGCCTCCATCATCATCTGATCGCAAACAATCGAGGTGTCGATAGCGCTGGAGTTCATCTGGTCATAGGGACGCACCCAAGCATCGTTGGTAACGCTGCAAACGAGGAAGATGAGCGGAGCGCCAAAGATGGACCCATCACGAGCAAACCGAGGCTGACAAGCAGCTGCCTTTTCCAGAAGCTCAGGCGTATCCAACACCATCACACGGGTTGGATGATTATTGCAAGCAGAAGGAGCAATGCGTCCAGCCTCAACAATGGTATCCACCACAGCCTGCTCAACAGAACGATCCTCAAACAAACGACAAGAATACCGAGACCGAGCCAGATCCATATACGACATACAAGCCCTCCAACAATTAAAAATCAAACAAACCCAAAGTAACCTAAAGAGTACCCAAAGCAGCAATCAGTCAAACGCTCACCAAGGGCCAAAGTGTCCGAGCGGGTACCAAAGATCCCTTCAGCCAAACCCCCATTGCGCTAAAACAATCAGCCAAAGTTCCCAATGGCGGTACGCAAGGCGAAGGCCCGACACCTATTTACTTTCGAACGACTCTGCCGTGCAGCCGGAGAGAGAAAGCAAATAGGTGCCGGGCCTTCGCCGGTGGGACGCATACCCCCAATTAACTGTTCTTCATGACAATCGAATCCACGACATCGGCCACATTCTCGCAGCAGTCGGCACAGTACTCCAAGAAGGCGTACACGTCACGCCAGGCGATGACCTCGAGCGGGTCCTTGCCGTTGACGTGCAGGTTACGCATGGCGTTGATGTAGAGTTCGTCGGCCTCGGACTCGATGGTGTTGATCTGAATGACGAGCTCGCGCAGCGTTTTGGACTTGCGGTAGTTGGGCAACTCGACCATCAGGTCCTTCATGGCGCGGCAGGCGTCGGTCACCTTGTGGGCGATCACGATGGCATCAGGGTGGATGCTCTGGATGTTGGTGAAGTAGAGGCGCTGCACGACGCCCTCAATACGGTCGAGCACGGTATCGAGCGAGCAGCTCATGAGGTTAAGGTCCTCGCGCTCAAGCGGGGTGATAAAGGCCGTGAGCAGGGCGTCTTCGAGCTCATGGTGCTTCTTGTCTGCTGCATGCTCAATCGCATGCATCTTCTCGAGCATGTCGTGGATCTGCGCGGGGTCAAAGTTCTCAAAAATCTTGGTGAGCAGCTCGGCTGCCTGAACGGCGAAGTCGGCGCAGGCGACGTAGTTGTCAAAGTAGAACGAATCGGGTTTCTTTGCCATGAGTGATCCTTTCGGGGCGAAGACGGGTGGGCGAGGTAATGCGGTCCGGATGGACATTCGGTTTGACTAGAGGAACATCATGAACAGCCTGGCCATAACAAAGCTGATGAGTCCACAGGCGGGGAAGGTGAAGAACCACGTGAACATCATGTCCTTGACCACGCCGAAGTTGATGGCCGAGAGGCGCTTGACGGCGCCAACGCCCATGATGGCGCAGGTCTTGATGTGCGTGGAGGACACGGGGATACCGGTGAGCGTGGCAAGCAGCAGGTTTGCGGCTCCTGCCAGGTCGGCAGAGAAGCCCTGATACTTTTCGAGCTTAACCATGCTCTGGCCGACGGACTTGATGATACGCTCACCGCCCACGCTGGTGCCGATGCCCATGGTGGCCGAGCACAGCAGCATGATCCAGATGGGGATGCCGGCGTCGCCGACGCCGGTCTGTCCGTTGGCAAAGGCGACACCTAAAAAGAGCACGCCGATGAACTTTTGTCCATCCTGCGCGCCGTGCATAAAGCTCATGGCCGCGGCGCTCGCGATCTGAGCATATTTAAAGAAGACGTTGGCACGTCGCCTGTTGGCGGCAGCGAAAAGAATCGAGACGAGCTTGCACAGGACCCAGCCCATGACAAAGCCCAGACCGATGGAGAGCGCCAGGCCGTAGATGACCTTCATCCACTCGTGGACATTGACGCTGCTGGCGCCGCCGAGGGCGATGGCAGCGCCGGTCAGGCCGGCGATGAGGCTGTGGCTCTGCGAGGTGGGGATGCCAAAACGCGATGCCGTGGCGCCGTAGACGACGATGGAGAACAGGGCCGCGCAGAGGCACGCGAGCGCCATGGTGCTGTTTCCGCCAAAGTCGACGATATGGGAGATGGTGTTGGCAACGCTGGCATTAAAGTGCGTCATGATGAGCACGCCCAAAAAGTTGAACGCGGCACTCATGAGAATGGCGGCGCGGGCGGGCATGCAACGCGTGGTGACACAGGTCGCGATGGCGTTGGGCGCGTCGGTCCATCCGTTGACGAAGATGGCGCCGAGCGCGAGGAACACGGTGACGGCAAGGACTGGGTTCGAAACAAGTTGGCCGAGGAAGGCTGAGAACGTTACGTCCATATATGGGCTTTCTCGAAGTTTGCAGAAACGTTACAAAAACATGATAAATCGTATCACCTCCTGCGGGTTTCTTTACCGAGTTCTGACGGGAGAAGTGAATTTTTTGGCACTAAAATTGAATATTAGCCCTGTTGACCGCGGGTGTTCTTTTTGCTAACACGCCGTGAGGACACGTGCGCTCGCTCCGACACCCCAAAACCACAGTCTGTTCGCTTTACAATATGCAAACATGCGTTCGATAATAGGGGCATGGAATATCGACAGACAGATGGCAAAACTCGGCGCGTGCACAAGCAGTATGTGGACGTCGTGGCCCGCATCCTCGCGGGCGGACAAGTTGTGCCGGTTACCGTCTGCTGGGTCGACGGTCGCTGCTTTACGATTGACGAGATTGTCTCGTCTACCGGTTTTGGCCTGACGGTTCACGGCATTCGTACGGCAACCTATAAGGTTCGTTTTGGCGGACATACGACCGAGCTGTATCTGGAAGACCAGGCGCGTGAGCGACCGGATGGCTCGCAGGCTCATCTGATGCGGTGGTGGGTGTGGGCGTTCGACCGCACACTCGAGAGTGAGCGCCGCGGGTAAGAGCGCGCGCCATTCGGGTACAATGGCAGGAATCTTGTCACCTACGGCGCTGTCGCGGCGCTTTTTGAAAGGACGAAATTATGAACGATATCCAGGGCTATCAGAACGGCCCCATCGAGACCGGAGCAAGCCGTGCCAAGGAGATGTCGCCGCGCGCGTACAACCTTGCCATGTCTGCCCTGATCTTTTTGGGTTTTTGCGCTATGGGCGCTGGCGCCTACTTTACGGGCACCATGTCGTTTGCGCGCATGATGATGAGTGGCGTCGCCCTGCCGCTGGTCTTTGGCTCGTTTATCCTGACCATTGTCGGCATCGTCATGATGTCGGCCGCCGCCAGCAAGCAGTCCGTGGGCCTGTCGCTCGCGGGTTACGCGATCTTTGCGAGCACCTTTGGTCTGACCGCGTCGTTTGGCCTTGCCAACTACGACCTGCCCACCATCAACACCGCCTTTATCGCCACTGCCGCCATCACCTTTGTCTTTGGCGCACTGGGCGTGACCTTCCCCAAATTCTTCCAGCGTGTGTACGGCATTGGTTTTGGCATTCTGCTTGCCACGATTCTGGTCGAGATCGTGCTGATGTTCATGGGCGTCTCGCAGACCATCACCGACCTGATCGTGATTGTGGTGTTCGCCGGCTTTATTGGCTACGACACCTATGTGGCCACGACGGTGCCGCCCACGCTGCCCAACGCCGTGCTCATGGCGTCCAACCTGTTCGTGGACATTATCAACGTGTTCCTGCGCATTCTGAACATCCTTGGTCGTCGCGACTAGTGCCAGATTGCAGCGGTGCTTGCCGCGCGCAAATCGATGCGAAAGGCGGTCCTTCGGGGCCGCCTTTTTTGTACGCGGCGGGGTATCATGGATGGGAAAAGCCGATAGCGGCAGCGACCGAGAAAGGTGACCACTTATGGCAGACGTCGACAACAGGAACCGTAACCGTAGGCCCAACCGCGCGGGACAGCCCAATCCCAAGCGCGAGGCCCGTGCCAAGGCCGCCGAGCGTCACGTGGCGACTGTGTCCGAAGCGTGCGCAAAGGATATCGAGCGCTCGCTTGCCGGCGTGCGCGAGTTCGAGGGCATGCCTGCCGGATTTGTCGCGGCGATGAAGGCTAAGGCCCAGGTGGCTGCTGCCGAAGAGCAGGTTACCGATGAGTCTGAGGCCACCGAGGTTGCGCCTGCCGAGACCGAGGTCGTGGCCGAGCCTGTGCCCGCAGAGGAAGCCACGGAGACCGAGCCCGCGCCTGCTGCCGAGGAGCCCGCTCCGGTCCTGCCCGAGGTCACCGTGCTCGACGCCTCTGCCACGCAGGCCATTCTGGATAACGGCCGAGGCTACGCGCAGTTCTGCGACATGGCCGTGCTCGCCTTTGCCTCGTTCACCAACCCGGGCGGTGGCTACATCCAGGGCTATCTGGGTCAGGAGGCCACGCTCTGTGCCGATTCGTATCTGTACAATGTGCTCGATAAGCAGCGCAAATGGTACGGCGAGAACCGTCGCCGCAACATCAACTGTGAGCTGTACCGCAACCGCGCGCTGGTGGTGCCTGCGGTGCGCTTCGACCGTAACCACGTGCATGCGTACGCCGACGTGATCGTTGCCGCTGCGCCCAACGCCAAGCGCGCTCGCCAGGAGTATCGCGTGGGTGACGATGCCCTGCTGGACGCCCTGCGCGATCGTATCCGCTTTGTGCTGGCCATCTGCGACGAGCTTGGTCGCGAGAAGCTCGTGCTGGGCGCCTGGGGCTGTGACAACAACGGCTTTGACGCCGAGGCCGTGGCCGAGCTCTTCCGCAAGGAGCTCGCATCGGGCGACTTTAAGGTCAAGCAGGTCTTCTTTGCCGTGCCCTCTACGCGCTGGGACGAGGATTTTGCCAAGTTCGAGCACGTGCTGGCAAGCTTCCCCGAGCGCAACGAGGAGTCCTATGCCCAGGTTGCCGCCCGTGCCGCGGCCGCCCGTGCCGCCGAGCAGGCTCATGCCGCTGCCGAGGACGACGAGGATGATGACGACTGGCGCAAGTATCTGTAATCGGTGCGCGCTGACAGATAGGTCGAGCCGGCGGGAGGGGCTGCTCCCGTCGGCTTTTTGCTGAAGGAGGGGTTTGCGATGAAAAACGTCCTGTGCTTTGGTGACAGCAATACCTATGGCTACGATCCGGCGGGCATGCGCGATGGCACCGCGGTGCGCTATGCGCACGATGTGCGCTGGTGCGGCGTGGCCCAGCGCGACCTGGGCGAGGGCTGGCATGTGATTGAGGAAGGCCTAAACGGCCGCACAACGGTGCGCGACGATATGTGTCATCTGGACACCAATCTCAACGGTATCCGCGCGTTGCCGATGCTGCTCGAGGCCCATAAGCCGATGGACGCCATTGTGATCATGCTGGGCACCAACGACTGCAAGACGGTCTTTAACGTGACAGCTTCCGATATCGCCCGTGGCGCCATGGCGCTGATTCGCGCCGTCCGCGCGTTTCCGTGGACCGACGCTGCGCCCTGCCCGCGCATTCTGCTGATGGCGCCTATCAAGATTAAACCGCAGATCGCCGATGTGTACATGACCGACTTTGACGAGCGTTCCGTCGAGGCCTCGGAGCATTTTGCCGAATACTATGCGTATGTCGCTGAGCAGTTTGGCTGCGACTTTTTGAATGCCGCCGATTTTGCCGAGCCGGGCGATATCGATTATCTGCACATGATGCCCGAAAGCCACGAGAGCCTGGGCCATGCCGTGGCAGCCAAGCTCCAAGAGATGCTCGGTCAGTAGCGCGACCCCAAACCACCACAAAGGGACAGGCGCCTTTGCGGTGGTTTGTGCGGTGGTTTTGGCTGCTGGCTTTTTAGTACTGCCACATGTGGTTGACGGGGCCGGAGCCCTTGCCCATGTTCAGGCCGGCGGCGAGAGCGCCGGTTAGGTAGGCCTTGCCGGCGTTGACGGCATCGGCAAGATCCATGCCCTGGGCCAGCGCGCAGGCGATGGCGGACGAAAGCGTACAGCCGGTACCATGCGTGTTGTCGGTCTCGATGCGCTTGTGGCGGAACCACGTGGTGAGCGGATCGCCCAGGTGGTTGCCCTCGTCATCGAGCGGCGCGGGCTCTGCTAGCACATCGTTGGCCTCGTTGACAAAATGCCCGCCCTTAACGAGGGACGCGCAGCCAAAGCGGCGGGTGAGGAGCATGGCAGCGTTTTGCTGTGTGCGCTCGGAATCGACCTCGTAGTCGAGCAGCGCCATGGCCTCGGGAATGTTGGGCGTGATGACGGTCGCCAGCGGGAACAGGCGGCGTGTAAGCGCTTCGGCGGCGTCCTCGGCGATGAGACGAGCGCCCGAAGTGGCGACCATGACGGGGTCGACGACGATATTTTGTGCGTCCCAGGCGCTCAGGCGGTCGGCTATGACTTCGATAATCTCGGCAGAAGAAACCATGCCGATCTTGACGGCACTGGGGCGGATATCGTCAAAAACGGCATCGATCTGCGCCGCGACAATATCCGGGGAGATGTTCTGCACGGCGGTGACGCCTAGGGTGTTCTGTGCGGTGATGGCCGTGATGACCGTCTCGGCATACAGGCGGTGCGCCGTGATGGTCTTGATGTCGGCCTGAATGCCGGCACCGCCGCTGGAATCGGATCCTGCGATGGATAGAACGGCTGGTACCTTACTGCGATCCATGTTCGCTCCCTTGTTCGGTCGGATTCAAATGGGTCTCCTGCCCACATTATAAAGTTGCCCGGGCCGGCTGTATGCCGATCCCGGGCGGGTGGTGCAATCTTTACGTAAATGTAAGAAAATGTTCACACGTCAACAATTGACGAACGCCTTGTGGCCGATTATGGCTCCGGTGACGAGTTAGTCCTCCATGCCGAGGTCGATCGTCGTGCCTTCGAACACCTTGTTGACGGTGCGGACGGCGCACATCTTGCCGCACATGGTGCAGGTGCCCTCGGTGGCGGCGGGGGATTCCTCGTAGCGCTTCTTGCCGGTGACCGGGTCGAGCGCGCACTTCCACATGGCGTCCCAGTCGAGCTTGCGGCGTGCCTGGCCCATCTTGTCGTCCATGTCGCGGGCGTGGGGCACCTTTTTGGCGATGTCGGCGGCGTGTGCGGCAATCTTGGTGGCCATGAGGCCGTCGAGCACATCCTGGGCGTTAGGCAGGCATAGGTGCTCTGCCGGTGTCACGTAGCACAAAAAGTCGGCACCCGAGCTCGCGGAGATGGCGCCACCGATGGCTGCGGTGATGTGGTCGTAGCCCACGCCGATATCGGTCACCAGCGGCCCGAGCACGTAGAACGGGGCGTTGTGGCACAGGCGCTTCTGCAGTTTCATGTTGGCGGCGATCTCGTCGAGCGCCATGTGCCCCGGGCCCTCGACCATGACCTGGACGCCGGCGGCCCAAGCGCGCTTGCACAGCTTGCCCAGCTCGATCATCTCGGCGGTCTCGGTGGCGTCGTTGGAGTCGTAGAGGCAGCCCGGGCGGCAGGAGTCGCCGAGCGAAATCGTCACGTCGTACTCGTGGCAGATCTCGAGCAGCTCGTCAAAGTACTCGTAGAAGGGGTTCTCGTTGCCGGTGACCTCCATCCAGCCAAACAGCAGTGAGCCGCCGCGGCTGACGATGTTCATGAGACGGCCGGTCTCCTTAAAGGTTTTGGTGACCGACTTGTTGATGCCGCAGTGGACGGTCATAAAGTCCACGCCGTCCTCGGCGTGCGCGCGCACGACCTCGAACAGGTCGTCCTTGGTAAGCTTGACAAGCGGCTTTTCCATGTAGCCGATGGCGTCGTACATGGGGACGGTGCCCACCATGAGCGGCGTCTCGTCGATGAGCTGCTGGCGGAATTGGCGCGTCTTGCCCGAGTTGGAGAGGTCCATGATGGCGTCGGCGCCAAAGTCCTCGGCGATCTTGACCTTCTTCCATTCCTCGGCGGCATCGGCCTTGTCGCCCGAGATGCCCAGGTTGACGTTGACCTTGGTAGACAGGCCCTCGCCGACGCCAAAGGCACGCATGCCCTTTTTGATATGCACGATGTTGGCGGGAATGGCGATGCGGCCGTCGGCCACGCGCTCGCGGATGTACTCGGGGTCGCGATGCTCGCGCTCGGCAACCTCCTTCATCTGCGGTGTGATTTGCCCGGCGCGGGCGAAGTCGATTTGCGTGACGAGCTTGGGCTCGGTCTGTGTGCTCATTGGCACGGCTCCCTTCGTTGGCATTACCCATATCAGGTTTGCGGGTCAGGGCGGGCGCGCCCAGTCTCAGCCTGCCGTCTTGTCCTGCAAGCTCCCCGTTTATGTGGTGGGCTCAAGTATAGCTCGAATGGGTACGATTGACGCGACGAGCATGCCCGCGGGGAGGCGAACATGGAAGACAAGCATCTGTATCGAGAGACGCAGTGGGATGTGTCGGCCGAGGAGAGCCGCGCCCATCATGGGCTGGTCGCAATTGGTTTCGCGATTCTTGTCGTGATGGTGATTGCCTGTTGTATCTGGACATTTGGCGGGCGTGGGGGAGTTTCCTGGACGTTTGAGGCGGACGATAGCCTGCCGATTATGACGGCGAAGGTCGCGGGTGGCAATACTGTTGCCGCGCCGGGCGACTATTGGTATCCGCGCGACAAGTTTGTGCAACTGCAGCTGAGCGGTGGTTCCATTCCTGGTGAAGAGATCGAGCGTGTGACCTTCGATGCGTCGCTTAAGACGCTGTCGGTCGAGCTCAAAAATCAGGGGGATGTACCCACGACCATGGATATAGCCCTGACGGAATGGCGCCTGGAGCCTCCGTCGGGTGTTGAGGCGTCCGAGGTGGAGCACGTTAAGGTTACCTACCAAGATGGCTCGACGACCGAGATTGCAAAAGCCGACGGCCTGGCGGAATAGACGCCGTGCCTAGGCAGCACATTCAAAAGTAGTGGTAGTCCTACAAGGCCTGTTCGTTCAGGAAGACCAAAGTGTTTTTATTTGAAAGCTCGGGAAAGTAACGATAACCAACGTCGAACGCGGTGAGCCCGCTTACATCCTCGAACTTGTTTTCTGCCATCCAGCGCACCATGGAGCCGCGCGCTTTTTTGCTGGCGGTCGAGCGTTGGATGGGCTTGCCGTTGCGGATGCCTTCACCAAAGAGACATGTGACGACCGTGGTGTCGGTGGTGAGGCGGGTCAGAACGGCTTTGGCGTATTCCGCGCTGGCGAGGTTGACGATCGTGGCGTTGGAGCCTGCCGGAGCGATGACCCGTGCGAGCTTGTCGCCCCAAAACGCGTAGAGGTCTCGGGCATCGTCGACGGCAAGCTTCGCGCCCATCTCCAGCCGATACGGTTCAACGGCATGAAAGGGGCGTACGCATCCGTAAAGGCCCGAGAGGATCCACAGATGGTCTTGCAGCCATGCGAGCTGTGCGGAATCCATCACCTCGGGCGCCATGCTTTGGTATTGAATGCCGTGATAGGACATGACGGCAGGGGAGAGGTGACGGGCGAGTGCGGGATTGTCGAGATCGCCGTTTTGCAAGATGGGCTCGAACTCATGCAGGGTGTTGAGGCAGGGCCCCAGCAGTTTGTCACTCACGTTCCACAGCGCCTGCAGGCTGCCGCTGCCTTCATTCCGCTCGATATCTAGCAGTGCGCGGTGGAGGCGAGCCGTCTCGCGCACAAAGGGTGGAATGCCCAGGACTTCAAAAGCATCTTGGGCCGCGCGCATCTGCTTGGCGGGCGAAATGATGACCTGCAGCATGGACTCTCCTCTGCCAAAAAGGAAGTTGCGGTGTAATACGGTCTGTTTTGGCCGTTTATGGGCCAGTTTAGTCCGTATCTCACCGCAACTGATGAAGGGTTGATTATGCGCGCTCGAGGAAGGCCTTGTAGCCGCGATAGGCCTCGTAGATATCGGCCTTGTTGGCGACCTCCCACAGGGCGTGCATGGACAGGACGGCAACGCCGGAGTCGATGACGTTCATGCCGTACTTGGCCATGATGTAGGCGATGGTGCCGCCGCCGCCCGCGTTGACGCGACCGAGCTCGCAGGTCTGGAAGTCCACGCCGGCCTCGTCCATAATGTCGCGGATGAGGGCCATATACTCGGCGTCGGCGTCGTTGGAACCGCCCTTGCCGCGGCTGCCCGTGTACTTGTTAAAGCACAGGCCGCGACCCATAAAGGCTGCATTCTTGGTCTCGAACTTGCCGGCGTAGCCTGGGTCGAAGCCGGCGGATACGTCAGAGGAGAGCATGCGGCTGCGGGCGAGTGCGCGGCGCAGGGCCAGCGGGCTGCCCTCGCCGGCGAGCGTCATGATCTCGGCGACAGTGTTCTCGAAGAAGCGGCTTGTCATGCCGGTGGCTCCCACGGAGCCAATCTCCTCCTTGTCGACGATGAGCGTGATGCTCGTGCGCTCCACGTTGGCCACATTGATCTGGGCGAGCATGGAGGGGTAGGCGCAGACGCGGTCGTCGTGGCCATAGCCCAAAATCATGGAGCGGTCGAGGCCCATGTCGCGGGCGGGGCCGGCGGGCACGACCTCGATTTCGGCGGAGAGGAAGTCCTCCTCCTCGACGTCGTACTGCTCCTTGAGGATATCCAGGAACATCTGCTTGACGGGCTCGGTGGGGGCGTCCTTGTCGTCCTCGTCAAATTTTACGGGACGGCCGCCCACGATCACGTCGAGGATCTCGGCGTCGACGGCGTCCTTGGCGGGCTTGGACATCTGCTCGCTCGAGAGGTGGATCAGCAGGTCGGAGATGGTAAAGACCGGATCGTCGGCCTTGTCGCCGATGTTGATGTCGACGGTGGTGCCGTCCTTTTTGCAGATGACGCCCACGAGTGCGAGCGGGGAGGCCACCCAGTGGTAGCTCTTGACGCCACCGTAGTAGTGCGTGTCGAGGTAGGCCATGTCGCCGGCCTCGAAGGCGGGATTCTGCTTGAGGTCCAGGCGCGGCGAGTCCACGTGGGCGCCCAGGATGTTAAAGCCCTGCTCGAGCGGGGCGGTGCCCAGGTTGACGAGCATAAGATCCTTGCCGTGGTTGGCGGCGTACACCTTGTCGCCTGCCTTGAGCGCGCGGCCTTCGGCGATCACGGTCTCCAGGTCGACGTATCCCGCCTCCTCGGCCATCTTGATGCCGGTCTTGACGCACAGGCGCTCGGTCTTGTTCTCGCTCAAAAACTGCTTATAGCCGCGGCAAAGCTCCTCGAGCTCCTCGATTTGCTGTGGCGTGTACTTTTTCCATGCGCAGGGACGCTCCATGACGCAGGCTCCTTTCGGATCGATCGTGCTGGTTGTTGTACCGTGAGCCATCGTATCACGCGCGGGCTCACGGTGGCGGGGGAGCTTGATGCGCGGTGGCCGCGGGGCGGGGAGCGTGTAAACTGGAGTGAGCAAGCCGTGCCCAGTCCAAAGCGAGGTATTCAATATGTCTGACAAGCGCCGCACCTTTGCCGTTATCGACGGCAACTCGCTCATGCACCGCGCCTTCCACGCCGTGCCGCCGACCATGAACGCGCCGGACGGTCGCCCCACCAACGCGATCTTTGGCTTTCTGAACATGTTTCTTAAGATGATCGATGCCTTTAGCCCCGACGGTGTGGTCGTGGCGTTTGACAAGGGCAAGCCGCGCGTGCGCATGGAGATGCTGCCGCAGTATAAGGCGCAGCGCCCGCCCATGGACCCCGATCTGCATGCGCAGTTTCCCATGATTAAGGAGCTGCTCACGGCGCTCAACGTGCCAATTCTGCAGTCCGAGGGCTGGGAAGGCGACGATATCCTGGGAACCATGGCGCGCCTGGGTGAGGAGGCCGGCTGCGACATGCTGCTGGTGACCGGCGACCGTGACATGTATCAGCTTGTGACCGAGCACGTCAACGTGGTCTCGACTCGCAAGGGCCTGTCCGACGTGGCGATCATGACGCCCGAGAGCGTGGACGACCTGTATCACGGCATTACGCCGGCGCTCGTGCCCGATTTTTACGGCCTGAAGGGCGATACGTCGGACAACATTCCCGGCGTACCGGGCATCGGCCCCAAAAAGGCGAGCGCGCTCATCGCGCAGTACGGCAGCTTGGACGAGGTCATTGCGCATGCTGACGAGGTCAAGGGCAAGATGGGCGAGAACCTGCGTGCACACATCGACGATGCGCTGCTGAGTCGCAAGGTTGCGACCATCCGCACCGATGCACCTGTCGAGCTCGACTTTGACGCGACGTCCTTCCCATCGTTTTCTGCCGATGAGGTGTCCGCGGCGCTGGGCGCACTTGGCATTACGGCCATGCAGAACCGCTTCCTGGCGCTGATTGGCGGCGAGGGCGGGGTCGTGCCCGCTGCCAGCGCGCTCGAGATACCCGCGGTTTCGCGTGCCGCCGCCGGCGATGCTGAGGCACTTACTGCTGTGGCGGCCGAGATCTCTCGCGCGATTGAAGCGGGCGAGTGGGTCGCCGCCGTGGTGGACGATGACAAGGAGGAGGGTGCGCTCTTTGGCCTGACGCGTACGCTGTGGCTGGCGACGTCCAAGGGACTCTTTGCGCTCGAGGAAGCCGATGACGGCACGCCTGCCGCTGTCGAGGGCTTCAATTCTGCCCACGGCGTTATCGCTGGCGTGCTCGCGCGCCTGTTTATGGAGGGCCGCGTGGCGAGCCCGGACATGAAGGCGTTGCTGCATGAGCTTTCGCCCATCGATTCTTCTGAGCCCGAGCTCATGGACCCGCTGGCAGTCGATTCCGTGCGCATCTTTGATACCGTGGTTGCCGCGTACCTGTTGGATTCCGACCGCTCCGAGTTTGACGAGGCATATCTGGCCGATACCTATCTGCAGATGGCGCTGCCTGCGGCGCGCGGTGCGGATGGTGCTGGCGAGGACGCTCCTGCTCCTGCTGCCCGTACCGTGGCGTTGACGCTGGCACTCGTGGCGCCGCTTCGCGACCGCATGGCCCGCGAGAACGCCGCCAACGTGTTCGATGGCATTGAGATGCCGCTCGTGCCGGTGCTTGCCAAGATGGAGCGCGCGGGCATGCTCGTAGATCCTGACCGGCTGCGCAGCCTGTCCGAGGGCCTGGCGACCCAGATCACCGAGGTCGAGCGCAGCATTCGCGACCTGGCAGGTGATGAGACGTTTAACATCGGCAGTCCCATGCAGCTCTCGCACGTGCTCTTTGACGTTATGGGGCTTCCGACCAAGGGCCTCAAAAAGACCAAGCGCGGGTACTATTCGACCAACGCCAAAGTGCTGAGCGACCTTGCGCGCGACCACGAAATCGTGCGCCTGATTTTGGACTGGCGTGAGAAGTCCAAGATCAAGTCGACCTATCTGGACACGCTAGGTCCGCTGCGCCGTGGTGACGGTCGCGTGCACACCACGTACAACCAGACCATCACGGCAACGGGTCGCCTGTCCTCGAGCGACCCGAACCTGCAGAACATCCCGACGCGCTCTGAGCTGGGCCGTACCGTTAAGACGGCGTTTTCGGCAGGCGAGGGCAGTGTCTTTTTGGCGGTGGACTACTCGCAGATCGAGCTGCGTCTACTCGCGCATCTCTCGGGTGACGAGCACCTGGTGCGCGCCTTTAACGAGGGCGAGGACTTCCATGCCGAGACGGCCGCGCGCGTGTTTGGCGTTCCCGTATCCGAGGTAACGCCCGACTTGCGCAGTCGCGCCAAGGCCGTGAACTTTGGCATTGTGTATGGTCAGCAGGCGTACGGTCTGTCGCAGTCGCTACATATCTCGATGGCCGAGGCGCGTGGCATGATCGATCGCTACTACGAGGCCTACCCGGGCGTGCGCACGTTCCTCGACAACGTGGTGGCGCGCGCCAAGCAGACGGGCTACGCCGAGACCATGTATGGCCGTCGTCGCCATATTCCGGAGCTCAAGGCCAAAAACCCGCAACTCCGTGGCTTTGGTGAGCGTACGGCCATGAACCACCCCATGCAGGGCACCGCCGCCGACATCATCAAGATCGCGATGGCCCGCGTAAGCCGCCGCCTGGAAGAAGAGGGCTTTGCCGCCCACATGATCTTGCAGGTGCACGACGAACTGGACTTTGAGTGCCCCGTCGACGAAGTCGAGCGCCTCACCGCCATGGTCCGCGACGTCATGGAACACGTAGTAGACCTCCGCGTACCCCTCATCGCCGAAGCCAGCACCGGCATAACCTGGGCCGACGCGAAATAGGAAAGCAACCACAGTTCCAAAGTAACTAAAGGCAGAAGGGGGCTCCTTGCCAACAAGGAGCCCCCTTCATTCCAAAAAATCAGCCAAGTATCTAGACACCCAAGACGCCATCTAGGCGGCAAGCAAGTCAACATAGCCATGCCCGGGGCCGGCCGTTTGATTTTTGTAGATTCCGCACGAGCCGAAGGCCACTTAATGTGGCCTTCGAGCGAGCCCAGGACCTGACCGAGCAAAAATCAAACGGCCGGCCCCGGGCATGGCGACGAGATAGATTACCGAGCCGCCAAGATGGCGTCGATGAGCGTCAGTACGCCCCCGTCGTTGTTGCTCGGAATGCGCCACTTGGCGTGCGCGTTCATATGCTCCTCGGCATTGTCCACGATAAAGCTATGCCCGACGCGCTCGAGCATAGGGATATCGTTGTAGGTGTCGCCCACGGCGGCGGCATCGGCGATATCGATGCCCAAGTGCTCGCACAGGTGCGCGACGCCGGCGCCCTTGTCGACGCCCAGGTTCATAAAGTCGATCCACTCGCGGCCCGCATTGGTGACGTAGAGCTGATCCGAGAACGCGGGGTTATAGGTCTCGCGGAACGCAGGCTCGGCGTCGTAGGCGGGGAAGAAGATCGAAATCTTGTTGGATTCGACGTCAAGACCCTCAAAGGTGTCGATGTAGTTGATGGCAGAATAGTAGATGCTGATCTCGTCGTGGTACTTGTGGTCGCGCGCCAAAACGTAAGCATCGTCATAGCAGCACAGGACGGGAACGGCACGCGGGTCCTCCACGGCATGTGCCAGGACCTTGTGGTAGAGCGCCACATCGATGTTGCTCTTATAGATATAGTTGCCGCGATATATCACGCACGCGCCGTTATCGGGGCAAAAAGCGAGGCGGTTCTTGATGTCCTCGAACATCTCCTCGAGCTTGGGGGCGGGACGTCCGCTGGCGGGGCAGAATACGATGCCGGCTTCGGCGAGCTTGTCCAGGCGTTCGTCAAGGCCTTGCGGCAGCACGCGCTCGTCGGTCAGCAGCGTCTTGTCCATGTCGACGGCGATGAGCTTAATGTTTCCGATATTGGCGTCCGATTCGTAAGTTTGCATAAAACGCGCCTTTCGTTTCGAAATTGTTTCAGACGTTATAACCATCAACTCGTAACCAGGCGTATTTTCGCAGGAACGGAGCGTATTTGCACTGCATTTCACAAACTAATGAAAAAACTTTTCAGAAATTTGAATTTGTCGCTTGTGCAGCAGGCACTTTAGCGTAATATAGCGACCATCGAAAACGGAGGCGGCAAAAGAGCCGCTTACCGAGGAAAAGGTACCGTTTGCGATATTAGAATTGCGCCCGGCGATAGGTGAAAGGAGAGGCAGATGCAGTTCGTAAAGATCATCACCACTGCAGACAATGCCATCCGACGCCAGCGCGCAATTTCCCGACGACGATAACAATCGTCTCTGTCCGCATGGGGCGAATTGCCTCAACAGAGTCATTTTAAGGTCGTTGGGTTTTAGCACGACATTGCTGCATGTTTCTAGGGCATGTATGTGCTGATTTTTGCTATTTAACCTGATATTGCACGGTACGTGACCTTGAAATGACTTGCAACTGACCGATGTTCTAACTAGCTACCAAGGGCGAAAGGAAACAGCCATGAGCAAGGAAAAAGTCGTTCTCGCATATTCCGGTGGTCTTGATACATCCGTATGTGTCAAGTGGCTCCAGGACGAGAAGAATCTCGATGTCGTTTGCGTCTGCGGCAACGTGGGCCAGGAGGAGACCGGCCTGGATGCCAAGAAACAGAAAGCGCTCGACCTGGGCGTTCTTGATTGCCAGGTGCTCGACCTGCGCGATGAGTTCTCCGATGAGTTCCTGACCAAGGCCATCGCCGCAAATTCCATGTACGAGAACAAGTACCCGCTGCTTTCCGCTCTGTCTCGCCCGCTGCTCGCCAAGAAGCTTGTCGAGGTCGCTCACGAGTTTGGCGCGACCTACGTCGCCCACGGCTGCACCGGCAAGGGTAACGACCAGGTTCGTTTTGAGGCTGCCGTCAAGGCCCTCGACCCCGAGCTTAAGGTTATCGCCCCGGTTCGCGAGTGGGATCTGAAGTGCCGTCCCGACGAGGTCGCCTATGCTCACGCCCACAACGTGCCGGTTCCCGAGGGCGCTAACGACAACCCCTATTCCATCGACGACAACCTGTGGGGTCGTGCCATTGAGTGCGGCCACCTGGAGGATCCCTGGAACGAGCCGCTCGACGACGCCTGGGTTATGACCAAGAATCCCGAGGATACGCCCGACACCCCGACCTACACCGAGATTGAGTTTGAGGCCGGCAAGCCCGTCGCCGTCGACGGCAAGAAGATGAAGCTCTCCGAGATCGTCATCGCCCTCAACAAGATTTCGGGCGATAACGGCTTTGGTCGCCTGGACCTGGTCGAGGATCGCCTGGTGGGCCTCAAGAGCCGCGAGTGCTATGAGGTTCCCGGCGCCCTGACGCTTATCACCGCCCACAAGGCGCTCGAGGATATTTGCGTCGAGGGCGATCTGCTCAAGACCAAGATTAAGCTCGAGCAGGATTGGGCCACCGCCGTGTACAACGGCCAGTGGTACAGCCCACTCAAAAATGCACTCGACGCCTTTATGGCCGATACCCAGAAGTTCGTGACCGGTACCGTTCGTCTGAAGTTCTTTAAGGGCAACTGCCATGTTGTCGGCCGCAAGAGCCCCTTCAGCCTCTATGACTACGGTCTGGCCACCTACGACCGCGACACCACGTTTGACGAGAAGGCCAGCGCCGGCTTTATCGAGATCGACACGCTGTCGCTCAAGACGTGGGCTAAGGTTCAGGGTCCCAGCTCTGCTGCCGCGCAGGCTTAAGTCTTTCTCCCTTGGTATTCGCGCGGCCCATCCGCGTGATACATAACGGGCGCATGGGGTCCCTACCTTTCGTTATGCTTGCTGACACTTCTTAACATCGGTGGCCCCTACATTCCGCCCGCATATATGATGCCGCGTCTGCGGCTGAGTCCGAGCCCCGCCGGGGTTGTCCGGCGGGGCTCCTTCTATCAATTTGGCGGCTCTGCGCCTATATATATGAGGAGTATCCATTATGTTCAATGCTATCGCGCATGCTTTACTTGCCCTCGCGCCCGAGTTCGATGCTGCAAAGGTCGAGGATGTCCCTATGAGCCTGAAGGCATGGATTGACGGCTCGGCGAGCAACGGCTGGCGGGAGTCGATGGGCGCCAAGTGCCTGGTGCGTCACTTCTTTGCAAATTAGCCACATGGTCTCGCGCACGGCGGGGAATGTGCAAAACTAGCGGTTGATAAATCGCTTTAGCGACATGGCGCTTTGCTTTGGGCGCTTGTTTTGGTATTTGGAGAAAGGGGACGGTTCCATGGCTCTTTGGGGCGGTCGTTTTGAGACAGGCGTGGCCGAGGTCACGCAGGAGTTTGGCGCGTCGCTGCCGGTCGACAAACATCTCTATAAGCAGGATATCGCTGGCTCTAAGGCACATGCCAAGATGCTGGCGGCCCAGGGCATTATCAGTGCAAAGGACGAGCAGGCGATTGCCGAGGGTCTGACCGCAATCGAACAGGATATCGATGCCGGCAACTTTACCTTCGATATCAACGACGAGGACATTCATATGTCCATCGAGAGCGAGCTGACCCGTCGCATCGGCGAGGCGGGCAAGCGCCTGCATACCGGGCGTTCGCGCAACGACCAGGTGGCGACCGATACGCGCCTGGGCGTCAAGGCGCTGGCCAAGGAGCTCATGGAGGCCAATCTTGAGCTGCGCCACGTGCTGGTGAATGCGGCCAAACAGTACGACAAGGTGATTCTGCCGGGTTACACGCACATGCAGCATGCTCAGCCCGTGCTGCTGTCGCATCATCTGCTGGCGTATTCTTGGATGTTCGCGCGCGACTTTACACGCCTGAAGGCCGCCTTTGATGCTGCCGACAACTGCCCACTGGGCGCTGCCGCGCTTGCCGGTACGAGCTATCCGCTCGATCGTCAGATGACGGCCGCCGAACTTGGCTTTGCGGGCGTGATTCCCAACTCGCTCGATGCGGTTTCCGACCGTGATTTCCTCCTCGATCTGCATTACGCCGGCTCCGTCATGGCGATGCACCTGTCGCGTCTTTCCGAGGAGATCGTGCTGTGGTCGAGCTCCGAGTTTGGCTTTATCACGCTTTCCGACTCGTATTCCACTGGCTCGTCCATCATGCCGCAGAAGAAGAACCCCGATTTTGCCGAGCTTATCCGCGGCAAGAGCGGCCGAGTCTATGGCAACCTGGTGCAGCTGCTCGTGACCATGAAGGGCCTGCCGCTCGCTTATAACAAGGACTTGCAGGAGGACAAGGAGGGCGCGCTCGATACCGCCCATACGCTCATGCAGTGCCTGTCCGTTATGGCCGGTATGATTTCGACCTGGACCGTCAACGAGGATGCCATGGCGCGCGAGTGCGGCGTGGGGCACCTTGCCGCCACCGATGTTGCCGATTACCTGGCCAAGCGTGGCCTGCCGTTCCGCGAGGCCCACGCCGTGGTGGGCCATTTGGTCCTGATGTGCGAGAAGCGCGGCTGCAATCTTGAGGACCTGCCGTTTGAGGTGTTCCAAGAGGCTAGCCCGCTCTTTGAGCACGACATTACCGAGGCGCTCGACATTCCGTCGATTGTCGCTGCACGCACGACCGAGGGCGGTACCGCCCCTGCCGCCGTTGCCGTGCAGCTGCAGCGTGCCCAGGCACAACTCGTTGCCGACGAAGGTGTGCTTGGATCGCTGACCAAGGTCGTCGAGATGGGCCACGGGGCAAAGTAAGGGTTTAGTTGAAGCGGCTTTGGCCATTTATTGATAAATCGTTTTTGCTTTTACGGGCGTCTGTTGCTGCGGGCGCCCGTATTTTGTTGTAATGGGGAAGGGGCTTGTCGATAACTTCTGTAGGACCTTTGGGCAGGTTGTGAAGGGGCTACGTTCACGGGCGGCAACCGACCGTCCGCTCGGTTCGGTGCGGTTGATGCGCGGTCGGATGGTACTCTAATCGGGCTTCGAAACAGAAGTGACACATATGGAACGTTTTAATAAATTGTAGTGTTTCAATAAACAGTTTTTTGTTTAACTGCAGCTAAAACTCTGTTACGATGCAGTCCAGGCGGGTGCCGGAATGGGACTTGGGCACGCGCGAACCTACTTGAAAGGCTACCTTATGGCTATCGAGAAGACCTTCATTATGATTAAGCCCGACGCTGTGCGCGATCGCAAGATCGGCGAGATCGTCGCTCGCATTGAGCGTAGCGGCCTTGTCATCGAACGCATGGAGATGACCACGCTCGAGCGTGCTACCGTCGAGGAGCACTACGCCCATCTGGCCGACAAGCCCTTCTTTGGCGGTCTCTGCGACTTTATGACGAGCGGTCCGGTCGTCAAGATGGTCGTTTCCGGTCTCTCCGCCGTCTCCAAGATGCGCACCCTTATGGGCGCTACCAACCCGCTTGACGCTGCCCCCGGCACCATTCGCGGCGACTTCGCTGTCGATGTCAACGCCAACGTGATCCACGGCTCCGACTGCCTGGAGAACGCCGAGATCGAGATCAAGCGCTTCTTTGGCTAAACCAGCTTTGACTCCTCAAAGCTGTTAGCGTGTGGCTTTGGCGCCGCGGAATTCCATCCGCGGCGCCCTTTTTATTCCAGTAGATTTCTAGGTATATCCCAAAAATCTACTAAACAGCCCCCGTCCGGAACACACTGAACTGCCTCCCATTTCTCATGTCCAAGAAATGGGAGGCAGTTCAGTGTGTTCCGGACGGGGGCTGTCGTTAACGTATGGTGTTGTAGGTCTTTAAGCCTCGTCGACGACCTTGAGTCCGCGGGTCTGGTCAATCTCGTTGATGAGATTGACGCGACGCTCGTGGCGGCCGCCCTCAAACTCGGCGTCGAGCCACTCGTCGACAATCATCTTGGCGAGCTCGGAGCCCACGACGCGGGCACCAAAGGCGAGCACGTTGGTGTTGTTGTGCATGCGGGAGAGCTTGGCGCTGAAGGGCTCGGAGCACACGACGGCGCGTACGCCCTCGACCTTGTTGGCAGCCAGGCTAATCCCGACGCCGGTGCCACAGATGATGATGCCCAGGTCGACGTCGCCGTTGGCAACGGCCTTACCCACCTTGTAGCCGGCGATGGGGTAGTCAAAGCTCTCGGAGGTGTCGGTGCCAAAGTTCACGACCTCGCAGCCGCGCTCCTTCAGGTGCTCGGAGATGATGTTCTTGAGCTCGACGGCGGCGTGGTCGTTACCGATACCGATCTTCATGGATGCTTCCTCTCTGGTCTGTGCGGCGAGATTGCTAAAGGTTTTACCGCGTTCGACTGCATGATAGCGCGACTTTTGTGTAAACGCTCGGGCGTTTTTTGCTCAAACGCTTTAGCATGCAATAAGACCGGCTTATCATAAATAATGCCGCCAATTTGTGCTCGAGCGCCGTCCGCCGGAACCATGGTTGTGGTTTTTGATGCATTGTTATCAAATAAAATAACGAACTATTTTGAGAGCCCAGCCCGTTATACAAGTAGGAGATACCTATGCCTGCCGATTCCCTTCGTGATACCGCGTTTTGCGATGTTTTGAACCGCGAGCTTGTCTGTGCGCTCGGCTGCACCGAGCCCATTGCCGTTGCCTATGCAGCGGCGCTGGCGAGCCAGACGCTCGGCTGCGAACCCGACCATATGGATGTTGCCTGCTCGGGCAACATCATCAAGAACGTAAAGAGCGTGACCGTGCCTAACTCGGGCGGTATGCATGGTATTGAAGCCGCGGCCGTGCTGGGTGCTGTGGGCGGCGACGCCAAGAGCGCGCTCGAGGTGCTCGAGAGTGTTGACGATAAAGACCGTGCTCGCGTGGCCGAGCTCCTCGCCGATGCCGGCTACTGCGATGTGTCGCTTGTCGAGGGCGTGCCCAACCTCTACATCAAGGTGACTGCCACGGCCGGGGGGCATACCGCGGTCGTCGAGATTACCGACCACCACACCAATGTTACGTGCCATACACTCGACGGTATTCCGGTGTGCGGCAAGTCGGTGGGGGAGTGTGCCGCCTGCGCCGAGCGCGTCGTGGCCGAGCGTGCCGCCGATAACGCCGATACGCCCATGTCGATCGAGACCATCATCGACTTTATTGAGGACGGCGATGTTGAGGGCGCCCGCGCTGCCGTTGAGCGTCAGATTGAGCTGAACGGCGCTATTAGCGCCGAGGGCTTGGCGAACGCTTGGGGCGCCGAGGTGGGCCGTACGCTGCTGGGCGCTCGCGCCGACGATGTCGCCTGCCGTGCGCGTGCGCGTGCCGCCGCCGGGTCTGACGCCCGTATGAACGGCTGTGCGCTACCGGTCGCCATTGTGTGCGGCTCGGGCAACCAGGGTATTACCTGTGCGTTGCCCGTTATGGAATATGCCGACTACCTGCGCTGCGACCACGAGCGCCTGGTGCGCGCCGTGATGCTGTCCGATCTTATTGCCGTGCATATCAAGAGCTATATTGGTGCGCTCTCGGCGTTTTGCGGTGCTATTTGCGCTGCGTGCGGTGCCGGCGCGGCGATTACCTGGCTGTGCGGTGGCACGCGCGAGCAGATCGGCGCGACGGTCTCCAATACGCTCGGTAACGTGGGCGGCATCGTGTGCGATGGCGCCAAGGCAAGCTGCGCCGCTAAGATTTCCGCTGCCGTTGATGCGGCGATTCTGGGCCACGATATGGCCATGCAGGGCCGCGGCTTCCGTGCCGGCGAGGGCCTGATTCAGGATACGGTGGAAGAGACGATCGCCAGCATGGGCTATGTGGGCCGCGTTGGCATGAAGGATACCGACGTCGAGATCCTCAACATCATGATCGGCAAGACCATCGTCGACTGCTAGGGGCTCTGGGGCACTGCATCTTGTTGTTGAAACTATCGCGCTTGTGGCTGTAAAGCACCTGTCTGCATTGCGGACAGCGAGGATCTCGCGGTATGTCACCAGGTCGTTCTCGCGCTTGATGCGCTCGAGGACGGTCGCGACAACAAGCGCCGCTATCGCCGGCAGGAACGCCGCAGCCGCGGCGACGCTGGCGCCCCAGGTGCCCTCCATCCAGTTAAACGCCGGCGACAGTATCAGTGCGAACGCCACCGCCAGCAACGCGAGCATCAGCACGGCCAGCCATAGCATCCGCGTTCCCATGCGCTTGCGATCTCTTTCGACTGCCTCTTCCATAACGGTCACGTCTCCCTTCACGAGCGTGTCTATGGAGGTGTCGAATAGGATGCTCAGCATGAGCAGACTCTGGACGTCCGGATACGTCTTGTCCCGCTCCCAGTTGCTGATCGTCTGACGCGACACGTAGAGTTTCTCGGCGAGTTGTTCTTGGGAGAGCCCCATCGCCTCGCGCCGCGTCTTGATCTGGTTGCTGATGTCCATCGTCACCTCCCGGTCGTGAAGGAGCGTCCCGCGAACACGCCGGGTGCGCTATCGAATCTGTTGTACATCATATGCGGCAAGGCTTGCCGGGCGCTGCAAAAACTGTTTTGCACGGGGTTTACCTGCATGACTGTTGCTGCGATGGCTTAGCGATGTTGTCGAGCAGTCATCCAAGTGCGCAGGCCCATGGCGGCGTAGCCGATTGCGGTATAGGCAACCCCATGGAACGCAAGGTCCCGGCTGCCCTCGACCGCGAGGGGAAACAGGAGCGCGGATCCGATTCCGAGCGCCGCGGGTATCCAGAAGAGCGTCCTCGCGGAGTTCGCGGCGAGCAGGCCGAGGGCGATCGCAGTTACGGGGAGCACGAGGTAGATCAGCGTCATCATGGCGATCATGCCGGCATCGGATGGGACGACCCTCACCAGGAGGACGGGGATTGCCCAGCAGGCGCCAACGATTGCGATCAATGCGATGAGGGACGCGCGTACGGTGACGTTCATGGGGCACCTCCTAACGGGAATCGCCCCCATTCTGGCATACATCTTCAGAATGGGGGCTAAGGGGGATACCATTTCGGGGAACGGGTGCGTACCCGCGCTTTTAACTCAGCATCTTGGCGAGCATGCCGATGCCGACGCCCACCAGTCCGCCGGCGATGGCGCCGATGATGATCTGCACCGCGTTGCGCGTGCCCTTGACCCAAGGGTTCATCTCGCGCTCACGGCGCCCCTCGAGCGTGTCGCGATCGACCTGCTCGCCGCGGCTAAACGCCAACACCTCGCGGTACGTGACGAGGTCGTGCTGCTTCTTCATGCGTTCCATATACACGAACGCCACGAGCATCACGACGAGCGCCACGGCGGCAAACGCCGCGGTGGGCGCGATGTGCATGCCCCAGCCCCATTCGAACTGGAACGCCGCCCACGCGCTCAGCACCAAAAACACGACCGCGCTCACGACCGTGATTGTGGAGAGGGCGTTGTACTTCTTGACCGCTTTGTTCATTACCTGTGCCATGGTTTCCACATCTCCTTTGATGAGGGAGTCCACGGTCACCCCGAACACGTTGGAAAGCAGCAGCAGGCTCTGGACATCCGGATACGTACGGCCGCATTCCCAGTTGCTGATGGTCTGGCGCGACACGTAGATGCGCTCCGCCAGATCGTCTTGGGACAGTCCGAGCTCCGTGCGATGCTCCTTGATGTGCGAGCCCAGCTCCATGCGTTTGCTCCCTAGAGGGTCGGGGTGACCCCTGTCGAGAGCCACCATGTCATTGACGCGAGCATCGTACCATCAAAGGTCTTTATATTTGACCCCCACGGGGCAAAATCGAGCTGTCAAAAGGCTTTATATACGACATCTAGCTGGGAAAAGAACGGTCCCCAAAGGCGGATGCCTCCGGGGACCGGTTGGTGCGTATAGAGGGGGCGAGCTTGCTTTGGGTTGGTGTTGGCCCCGCCGCTCGGCTCGACTTTGGAGCGGCGGGGCTCAGCTCTGCCTCGGCGCTGGCGAGGCAGAGCGCGGCTTTGCCCCGACGTCGGCAGCGGCCGAGCCCTGTCTTCCCGGCTTAGCCCTCTTCGCCTTTGGGCGTGCCCTTGAACGAGGGCTCTTTCTTTGGCAGCCTTCCCGCGCGTTTGAGGGCGTCTCGCAAGATCCATTCCACCTGACCGTTGGCGCTGCGCATCTCATCGTCCGCCCAGCGTTGGACGGCCTCCCAGATAGCGGGGTCTATACGGAGTGGATACTGCTTGCGTGCCATGACGTGCCTTCTTGTCGAATGTGCAATTTTGCACCCGTCCCCAAATTACTCATTGGTGTTGGGGTTAGTACAGCGAGCCTGCGTTGAGCACCGGGTGCGCCTCGGATTCACCGCAGAGCACCACCATGAGGTTGCTGGCCATCTGCGCCTTGCGCTCGTCGTCGAGCTCGATGGTGCCGCCGGCAGCCATCTCCTTCACGGCCATGTCGACCATGGAGACCGCGCCCTCGACGATCTTCTTGCGTGCGGCGATGACGGCCTCGGCCTGCTGGCGGCGCAGCATCGCCTGGGCGATCTCGGGGGAGTAGGCGAGGTGCGTGAGACGTGCATCGTCGACCTCGACGCCGGCGGGCGCCAGGCGCATCGCGAGCTCGCGGCGCAGGGCTTCGGAGACCTCTTCCACATTGGCGCGCAGCGTGATGGCGCCGGCGGCATCGGACTCGTCCTCCAGGTGGTCGTAGGCGTACACGCTCGCCACGTGGCGCAGCGCCGTCTCGGCCTGCATGGCGACATAGCTCTGGTAGTCGTCGACGTCGAAGAGCGCCTTGGCGGTATCGGCGACGTGCCACACCACGACGGTTGCGATCTCGATGGGGTTGCCCATTTTGTCGTTGACCTTCAAGCGCTCGCCATTCAGGGTGCGCACGCGGGTGGAGATGGTGGTGGGGTTGCCCTTGGCGGCCTTCTGCGCCGCGGCCTTGGCGGCCTTGGAATCGCTCATCTCGAGCTCGATCATCTCGCCGATCCCGGCCGATCCGCCCATGCTCTTGCTAAAGAACGGGTTGGCCCAGAAGAAGCCCTCGTCGCGGACGGTGCCCACGTACTTGCCGAACAGGATGCACACGCGCGCCTGGCCGGGCTGCAGCGAGAAGAATCCGTTGAGTGGGATGAACCACAGGCAAAACGCGAGGATGCTGAGGCCGAGCCCCCATCCGTAGACTGCGGGCGCGTCGACGCCGTCGGGCGTGCTCGCGAGCCCGATGGTGCTCCAGATAAAGAGGCCGATGATGGCGATGAGCGCCACCGCCACGGCGACGAGCATGCCGTAGCCCGACTTGGCCTTGAGTTGCTTTTCCACGCTCATTGTGAGTTCCTTTCACGACTGCGCCGGCGTTTGCGTGACGTCCCCGGCGCCGCGCTCCAGATTGCGATGGGGAGGAGGCGAGTCCCCGAGCAGTCCGTGCGACTGCTGATTGCATTGTGATATCACATTGAGACCAAGTCAAGGAGAATCGGATGCCGTCTCTCATGGCATAAGTGGTTCGGGGCGCCCGGCATCTACGCTCCGTAGAGGTCTTCCTGTTGCATCTTGGCTCGCAAGTCCCTATAATAGCCCCACTCACGGCTGAAGGTTTACCTCGAGATTTGGAAAGGGGAGCTGCACCATGCTTGCTTCCATGAGGATTTGGCTCTAGCCACGGTCGCGTGAGCGACCGGTACTTCGCTGCATACCACCGATCGCATCAAAGGATTATTCCATGACACAACCGAATCCCTGCGCTTCTTGGAAGCGCTCGCTCGCCATCGTCTGGATCGGCGAGTTCTTCTCCGTGCTCACGAGCTCCATTCTGCAGATGGGTCTCATCTGGCACGTCACCCTCACCACCGGCTCCGCGAGCGCCCTGTCGTTCGTGAGCCTGGCGGCCTTCTTGCCCATGGCGCTCCTCGGCGCCTTCGCGGGCACCATCGTGGACCGCACGTCCATCAAGCGTCTCATGATCGGCGCCGATCTCTTCATCGCGGCCGTGAGCCTCACGCTTGTCTTCGGCTCGCTTCGGGGCGACCTTTCTGTCGCCGTTGTGGCGGCGGTGCTGTTCGTCCGTGCGCTGGGCAGCACGCTCCATACGCCCGCCTTCAACGCGCTCACACCGCTCATCGCCCCGCCCGAGGTGCTCGGCAAGCTGGCGGGCATGCTGCAGTTCATGCAGTCGGGTAGCTATATCATCGGCAACGCCATCGCCGCGGCGGTCTACCCGGCGTTTGGTCTGACTTTCATGATCGCGCTCGATGTCGCCGGGGCGGTGCTCGCGAGCATCGCGGTGGCGACCTCCGGCATCAAGACGCCGGCGCCCGAGCGCCATACGCCCGAGGAGAACGCCGAGGCGTCGCACCGCGCGGTGCGGGCCTTCCTATTGGAGACGGCCAACGGGTACCGCGAGCTCAAACGCCATCACGGTCTGTTCGCCATGCTCTGGATCGGCTTCGCCTTCTCGGTCCTGTTCTCGCCCATATCCGCGCTGTTCCCGCTCATGGTGTTCGACCATTTTGGGGGCACCACTACGCAGTCGGCTATCGCGGAGATCGCGTTCTCGGTCGGCATGATCGCGGCGAGCGGCTGGATCGGGGCGACGGGTGGCCTTAAGAACCGCGCTCTTTCGTGCACGCTGGCCATCGGCCTCTTCGGAGCGGGCACGCTCGCGGGCGGCCTCGTGCCCCCTTCCGCGCTCGTTGTGTTTCTGGGGCTTACGTTCGCGATGGGGGTCTCGAGTCCGCTGTACAGCGCGCCGCAGATGGCGCTCATGCAGGAGCGCGTCGATCCCGAGTGCATGGGCCGCGTCTTCGGTCTGTACGGAGCGGTCTGCAGCTGGGCTATGCCCGTGGGGCTCGTCGCATCGACCTTGTTCGCGGACGCCATCGGCGTAAGCGCGTGCTTCGTGCTCATCGGTGCTGCAATGGTGATCCTAGCAGGCATCACCTGGGCGATCCCGAGCATCCGCAAGATTGGGTAGCGCTCTGGCGGAGTGCGTTTCGTTTCGGACGGCTCGTAGGGTCGCTGCGACGTGAAGGGTGGTCGACGGTGCGCCTGCGAGGGCGCCGTCGACCACCCTTTTGTTTAATTCGTCTGGCCCGGCGCCGATCATCATCTGTTCGCCGGGCGATTGCGATGCCGCCGCTTGCCGATACGCGGCTCCTTACGTTGTGCGCATCCCATCGTTCTGGCAGCGTTTCCTGCAGTTAATCTCCAGAGCTCGAGGCGGTGGCCCCTATGAGTAATCTGCTCGAATCCATTCTGCGCGTCGGTATGACCGTGTTCATCGTCGGCCCGCTCACTGCATGGGTCGCCCGCCGCGGCGCGCGCGAGCGCAGCGAGGCAACGGACAGCCTCGATTGCTTCACGGTGCGCATGCCCGCAGCCATCCGCACGATCATCGCCTGCTGCGCCGTCGCGTTCGAACTGCTCATGCTGGGTGTCTACGTCTGGCAGGGCGTCTCGCTGGGCGAGTGGGACCACGAACTTGTGTGGTTCGGTCATGCCATGGCGCTCGCGGGTATGGCTATCTGGGCCTTGCTGAGCATCCCGCGTATCGACGTGGACGGTGGGCGCATTCTCTCGCGTAACGCCTTCGGCATCCGCAAGGAGACGACGTTTGGCAGCATCACCCGTGCAACGCTTCACGCGCAGATGATGAGGATCGACCTGTTCGAGGGCGACCGGAAGTTCTGCTCGATAAGCCTCGAGGGGGTGTGCTCGCTCAACCTCCTCGCCCGTCTGGAGGAAGAGGGCATCGAAGTCTCGGACGCCGTCGACGGTCCCATGACCAAGGCGGGCCTGTGTTGGTCTGCCATCAAGCCGTTGACGATTGTTTTCAACGGCATGGCCCTCGTCTTCTCGCTCGTCCTCGCCTTCATGGCGGTCTTCACCGACGAGGGTGCGCGCCTGCTCGTGCTCATCCCGTTCCTGTTCCTGTTCATAGGGGGGTTCCTGCCCCTGCTCATGCTCGGCATGCCGGCCCGCGGCATCCTCGAGATCGGCAGGCAGGAGCGCGCGCTCGGCTTCTCCTTCTCCGAGGAGATGGCAAGCCGAGGTGCCACGGGTACTTCGCTTGTCGATGACGATTGGTTCATCGAGATCAGCAACGCCCGCGTCGTGGCGTTTCGCCGCGATTACCTCAAGAAGATCACGGCGCACGAGAACAGCGAGAGCGGCGACCGCTGCACGGTGACCACGAGGGGTGGTCGCAAAATCAAGGTGTATGCAAGCGGGCAGCACGCTCGAGGACCTGCGCACGTGGTTCAAACAGGGTGCCAAGGTCAGAAGCACACTCGACCGCGCGGGGGACGCACTCGAGGCGACCGTTTGATTGGGTTGCCTGCCTAGGATCCAAAACGGGAAGGGGCGCTGTCGGCGCCCCTTGTCATACCAGGCCCGCTGGCCAGCGAGAGGCCTGCAGGTCGACATGTCCGTTGGCGAGGAAGGCAACGCCTTCGTCCTCGAGCAGTGTGCGCTGCGCCTCGGGCCCACCGAAGGCGAAGCCCGCAGCGAGGCGGCCGTCGGCAAACACGATGCGATGGCAGGGGATGACGCCCGGTTGAGGGTTGACGTGCAGGGCATATCCCACGTAACGGGCTCGCCTGGGCTCGCCGACGAGCTTGGCGATCTGCCCGTAGGTGGCGACCATGCCCGCGGGAACCTGTGCGACCATCTCGTAGACGCTCCCGAAGAAGCCCTCGCGGTTCCTATCAGCCATCACAAACCTTTCAGTGCGCGGGTATCGGCGCGCCCGCGAGCAGCGGACGCGCTACGCCTCCAAATACCTCTCGACAAGCTCCTCAAACGCGCCGTCCATGCCCGTGGTCTCGAGCGCGCCGTCGCAGTGGGGGCGCACGTCGTCGGTGACGTTCGCCACGCCCACGCCGAGTCCAGCGGCCTGGATCATGGAGAGGTCGTTGGCGGAGTCACCCACCGCGATGACCTCGCTCATGGGGATACCGAGCATCTCGGCCAGGCGCTTCAGGCCGGCTCCCTTGTTCACGCCTGCGGGCATGAACTCGAGGTAGCGCTTCGAGGAGAACGTGATCTCGACGCCAAGGCGCTGCGCCAGGGGCTCAAGATCACCCCCGAGCTTCTGCAGTGCGTCAAAGTCCCTGTTCACAAACAGGATCTTCACGATGTCGCGCCCATCCAGGAAGGACAGGTCGGGGTGGTCTGCGCTCGAGATATGCGTCACGCCGCTGATCGAGGTGAGGTACGCACGCTCGTCGTCGTCCGCATCGGGCACGAAGACGTGTCCGTCAGCGACGTTGATGTGCATGCTAAGCCCCAGCTCAAGGCCCTTTTGATAGAGCTGCTCGGCACAGTCGCGCGAGAGTCCGCAGGTGGTGAGCGGGCAGGGGTCGCCCACGCGGTTGATAAACCCGCCGTTGTACGACAGAACGTATCCGCCTTCGAGCAGCGACGCATCGACGGCCGCGAAATTGTGCATGATGGACGAGTACCAGCGCCCGCTTGAGGGGACGAACAGAACCCCCAGCTCCTTCATGCGCTTGAGCGCGCGGATGTTCGCCTCGGGGATGGCGTGATTGGAGTCGAGGAAGGTCTCGTCCATATCGCTTGCAACAAGGCGGTACATGCTAGTACACCATGCCCATGGCCTCGCGCACCTCGGCGAGCGTGGCCTCGGCGACCTCGTTAGCGCGGCGGTTGCCCTCGTGCAGGACGTCCTTGACGTAGTCCATATCCTGCACGAGCTCCTCGCGGCGCGCGCGGATGGGGGCGAAGTGCTCGTTCACGCTCTCGGTGACGTACTTCTTGAGCGCGCCTGCGCCGCCCATGCCGATCTCCTCGGCGATCTCGACCTCGGAGCGGCCGGTGCAGATGGCGGCGGTGGAGAGCAGGCCGGACACACCGGGACGGGCTTCGGGGTCGAACGTGATCATGCGCTCGCCGTCGGTCTGGCTCTTCTTGATGCGCTTGGCCGTCTCCTCGGCGGTCATGGAGATGTTGATGGCGTTGCCGTAGGACTTGCTCATCTTGCGCCCGTCAAGGCCGGGCAGCAGCGGCGTGTCGGACAGCAGCGCGTCGACCTCGGAGAACACCTTGCCGTAGCGGTTGTTGAACTTGCGTGCGATGGTGCGGGTGAGCTCGATGTGCGGCAGCTGGTCGCGCCCGACCGGCACCACGTTGCCCTTGCAGAACAAGATGTCGCACGCCTGGTGCACGGGGTAGGTGAGCAAAAGGCCGGTGAGCTCATGGCCGCTGGCCTCCATCTCGGCCTTGACGGTGGGGTTGCGCTGCAGCAGGGCCTCGGAGACGAGCGGCAAGAACGGCAGCATGAGCTGGTTTGCCGCGGGCACGGCGGAGTGCGTGTAGATCATCGTCTTGTCGGGGTCCAGGCCGCAGGCCAGGTAGTCGATGACCATGTTGTAGACGTTGTCCTGGATGTTATCGGTGCTGTCGCGGTCGGTGATGACCTGGTAGTCGGCGATGAGCACGTTGGTGTGCACGCCCATGTCCTGCAGCTCGACACGGCTCTTGAGCGTGCCGAAGTAGTGGCCCAGGTGCAGACGGCCGGTGGGGCGGTCGCCGGTGAGCATGGTGTACTTCTCGGGGTGCTGCGGCAGGTCGGCGCGGATCTGGTTGCTGCGCTCGAGGCTGACCTCATAGCTGAGCTCGTTGGGCATGCTGTCTCCTTTTGGGTTGAGTGCCTGGCCGGCATTGTCGGTCTTGGTTGAAGATGAAGCTACCAGAGAAACGGCGTCTCTTGCCGGAATCAACGATGGTTTTCGCCGTGTCGTCCCGCAGGGCCGTTTCCCTTCTTGGGAAGGAGCCCCTCGATATGCTCGAGCCGCTCCTCATGGGCCACGTGCGCCGCGCGCTCCTCGGCGGCGAAAGCGGGGTCTTCGGGCGTGACGGTCTCATCTCGCTGTCGACTCCGGTACCACCGCGACGGCGCTCCTGAGCCTGCTCGTCGACAAGCCGGTGACTATCTACACCACCAACGGCTATGCATGTCGGTTTACGGGCGAGCTTGCTGCTAAGGTGGTGGTAATTGGCGGCGACTTCAACCCCGTTACCTGCTCGCTCACCGGTCCTATGGTTGAGAGCGCGCTGCGCGAGCTGTACTTTGACCGGGCGTTTATAGGTGTCAACGCGGTGGACGAGGACCGCGGTATCATGACGCCAGGTTATCCCGAGGCTATCAAAAAACGTATCGTGATGCAGAATTCCCAGGCGAGTTACGTACTCGCCGATAGCTCCAAGTTCCACGTGTTTTCAAATGTAAAGGTGT
This sequence comes from Collinsella sp. SGI.033, assembly GCF_050315135.1. Taxonomy (NCBI): domain Bacteria; kingdom Bacillati; phylum Actinomycetota; class Coriobacteriia; order Coriobacteriales; family Coriobacteriaceae; genus Collinsella; species Collinsella sp. SGI.033. Next base: position 35,959 of record NZ_JBNPOK010000005.1, on the reverse strand, counting down.
GCGACCTGGAGGGCTTTACTGTTATTTCCGACAGGCGCGACTCCAAAATCGGCGAACGCGTCAAAATGATCACGGCCTAGGACACTGGGGCATCGCATCTTGCCCTCAAGCCGTTGCCCACGTAACGAAGCGTGGGGCAAACGTGCGCCCCATTCCTGATTTGGGGACTAGCTTAGTTCGTCGGCTATTTGGTGCTCGTAGAAGGCTTCTACTACGGCGTTAAAGTCGCGGGCGAAGTCTTCCATGGTTCCGCGCCAGGTGGCTCGGCCGGGCTTTCCTTGGCCCACATAGGCGGTTTGAATACCGCAGGCGGGGCTGGGGAAGTCGCGCTTGGGGTCGTTGCCCACCATAAGGACCTCGTGCGGTTCGAGCCCCATGGCCTGCAGCTGCTCCAGGTAATAGGTGGCATCGGGCTTGCAACGGGTGGCGTTTCCCATGTGCGTCACGAGCTCAAAGGGGGCGTCGGCCAGGTCACCCCAACCCATGCGGCATTCAATGGCCCCCTGGGGAAAGCTGGGGTTGGTAAAGAGTGCGCAACGCAGTCCTGCGTCCCGTACAGCCTGGAGTGCGGCGTGTGCACCCGGCATGGCGTGGGCATTGATGGCATCGTCATTCTTGTACGGGAGAACTTCGCGTTCATAGTAGGTAAAAGCCTCATAGATGAGTGGGTCCGAGAGGCAGATGCCGCACCTGCGCTCGACCTCGGTGCGGTAAAACTCAAGATTGGTGCGATTGTCCGTGCCGCTTCGGCGATTGGCGTTGAGGTCGATCAGGATGGTGCCGAGGCGTGCCATCGTACCACCGCGGCTGCATCGTCCGATATCCGCGAGCATTGACGAGACATCCTTAAAATAGCGAAGGATAAACGCGTTGAGATTGATGCTGAGAAGCGTCTCGTCCATATCGAAAACGACTGCTTTGAGCACGCGGGCACCTTTCTCGAAAAATCGTTTAGAACGTTGGCTCCGGATACTTTACCCCAAAGCCGTATACTCAACTGCTTATCGTCAACTTATGGAGACGGTCGTTCACAAGATTGCGAAAAAGTCTCCATACGAGTAAAAAATCGCAGTTCACGCTTGAAATCGAAGTGATTTCCACGTAACCTATACGAACGTGATTGCATAAGCGTCACATTAGTATCTGTCGGCTCCCGAGTGTTCCTAAACGTTGTGTGCTTGTCGCACCCTTCTGTAGGTCCTAGCAATCGGGGCCCCGTAGTTCGAAAGGGGTCCACCTTTGAGTGAGATTCAGAACTCGTCCATTTTCTCTCTTGACGATGTCAACGAGGAGGAGATGAACAACCTCATCGACGGTACGATTACCGACTTTGATGAGGGCGATCTCGTTAACGGTACTGTCGTTAAGATCGAGCATGACGAGGTGCTCGTTGACATCGGATTCAAGTCCGAGGGCGTTATCCCGGTCCGCGAGCTGTCCATCCGCAAGGACGCTAACCCTGCAGACATCGTTGCACTCGGTGATTCCATCGAGGCCCTGGTTCTCCAGAAGGAGGACAAGGACGGTCGTCTGGTCCTTTCCAAGAAGCGTGCCGAGTACGAGCGTGCTTGGAACCGCATCGAGGAGAAGTTCAACTCCGGCGAGAACGTCGAGGGCGAGGTTATCGAGGTTGTCAAGGGCGGCCTGATCCTCGACATCGGCCTGCGTGGCTTCCTGCCCGCTTCCCTCGTCGACCTCCGTCGCGTCAAGGACCTCACCTCCTACATGGGCACCCGCATCGAGGCCCGCGTCATCGAGATGGACCGCAACCGCAACAACGTCGTTCTCTCCCGTCGCGTCGTGCTTGAGGAGTCCCGTAAGGCCGAGCGTTCCGAGATCCTGTCCAAGCTTAAGTCTGGCATGCGTCTCCAGGGCACCGTTTCCTCCATCGTCGACTTCGGCGCCTTCGTCGACCTCGGCGGTATCGATGGTCTCATCCACATCTCCGAGCTCTCCTGGAACCACGTCAACCATCCTTCCGAGGTTGTCAAGGTCGGCCAGGAGGTCGAGGTCGAGGTTCTCGACGTCGATCTCAACCGCGAGCGCATCTCCCTGGGTCTCAAGCAGACCACCGAGGATCCGTGGCGCGCACTGGTCAAGAAGTACCCCGTCGGCGCTATCGTCGAGGGCACTGTGACCAAGCTTGTCCCGTTTGGCGCTTTCGTCGATCTGGGCGAGGGCATCGAGGGCCTGGTGCACATCTCCGAGATGGCCAACAAGCACGTCGACCAGCCTTCTCAGGTCACCCACGTGGGCGACAAGGTTCAGGTCAAGGTCATGGAGATCGACCTCGACCGTCGTCGTATCTCCCTGTCTATGAAGTCCGCTGCTGAGACTCTGGGCGTCGAGATCGAGGTTACCCCGCTGCCTTCCGAGAAGAAGGACGAGGAGACCGACGCCGAGTAAATCGGTTTGACGATCACTTGCTTTAAGGGATCCGTCCGCAATGGACGGGTCCCTTTTTTGCGTTTGCCGGTGAGGTGCGCAATGCTACTCGTGCGCAATGCTGTCCGGGCTGTTCACGGGGGCTATTGGGTTGTCGGTGCATGAAAATGCCGACATCCCGCCTCGGGGAGGAGGCGGGAACGCACCGAGTAGACGGAGGGGTGCGGAGCGCGGTCGCGTCTCGACTGGCGACGTTGCCCATCGACAACCCTATTGTACTGCATGGCATGGTTCTTGGTATATCGTGTCGAACGCTTGTGTTGTGCCTTTGCCTGCAGCAACGGTGTGTTACACTCTTGCACTGCTGAGTGGGCCAGACGGTCGCGCGATGTGCTGCTTGCGGCACGCGTGAGGAAAGTCCGGGCTCCAGAGGGCGGGATGCCGGCTAACGGCCGGGCGGAGTGATCCGACGGAAAGCGCCGCAGAAAAGAAGACTCCCACCTGCGCCGCAAGGCGTAAAGGGAAAAGCTGAAACGGTGGTGTAAGAGACCACCAGCGTCGTGGCAACACGGCGGCTTGGCAAGCCCCATCCGGAGCAAGCGCGAATAGGAACGCTATGGGCCGGCCCGGTCCGCGTTCGGGTAGCGTGCGTGGAGCTGCACGGTAACGTGCAGACAAGATAAATGACCGTTCACGACAGAACCCGGCTTATAGGCCCACTCGGCACTTTGTTGACGCTGCGAACCCGTCAGCGCGACAATCTGCCTTTCAAGCCTTCGGGCATGACCATAAGGTCAATGCCCTCGTCTTTCAAGGCACCTTGCTCGCGCTGACGGGTTCTCGCTTTCGTTGACGGAATCATCGGCGGTTCCGTTCTTGGCATCTCGCTGTTTTTGCCTGGTCATCGGCAGCCTCATTCCTGTTGCAATCTCGTCTTTCAAGGCACCTTGCTCGCGCTGACGGGTTCTCGCTGTTGGTGACGGCATCATTGGCGTTTTCGCTCTTGTTGGCGAGGACAACGGTGCTGTCTTTGCCGTATTATTGAGGCTGTTTGTTGCCGCGCTTAGTTTTGTTGAGGGGCTTTGTTGGACAGCTATTTTACCCTGCGATCGAATATTGAGGCTTCTGGCGAGTTTGTGGATCGCAAGAGCCGGTTTATTGCCCAGCTGGTCCATATTGAATCCGAGGATGAGGCGAATGCCTTCATCGAGATGGTTCGCAAGCGTCATTACGACGCTCGACACAATGTTCCCGCGTGGATTTTGGTCGATGGACGCGAGCGTCAGAGTGATGACGGTGAGCCGAGCCGCACGAGCGGCATGCCGACGCTCGAGGTGTTGCGCGGCGCTGGGCTCAAAAATGTTTGCTGCGTGGTGACGCGCTATTTTGGCGGCACGCTGTTGGGGCCCGGTGGCTTGGTGCGCGCCTATACCGCGGCGACGCAGGCGGCGGTGGCAGCTGCTCAGGAGGCAGGGCAGGTCGTTGAGATGACGAGCGTCGCGCCTGTTGACGTGCACGTGGCCTATCCGCAGTATGAGCAGGTGCTTCGTTTGGCGCAGGATTCGGGTGCCAAGGTTTCGGATACCGATTACGCGGATGCCGTGACGATTCATTTGGTGTTTAAGGCGGGGGAGCAGGAGCCTTTTTGCGCTAAGATGCGCGAGCTTATGGCGGGGCGCGAGGAGATTGAGGTCGGCGCTCCCAAATTTGCCGAGTTCTAACGGCGACGGCCGGCGTGCTTTTGGATGAATCCCAAGCACGCCGGCCGTCGTTTTCTGTTGCCGCCGTTTACTCGGCGAGCTGCTTTAGCACATCGCAGGCGATCTCGATGGCGTCGTCGATGCAGCCGGGGCAGCTGCGGAGCGGACCATTGTCCGATCCGATGCCCTTGAGCGTGCCGCAGACGGTCGTCGTGTTTTTCGTTTTAAAACGCTTGGCGATTTCGCGCGACAGCTTGTAAGTCTGGCCCTTGGTCTTGGGGTTATCCATGCCGTCGCTCATTACAAAGCCCATGATGGCCACGGCGCCCGAGATAGCGCCGCAGGTCTCGGTCATGCCGCCCATGCCGGCGCCAAAGCCCTCGGTGAGGATAAAGGCGGTCTGGGGGTCGAGCCCGACGGCGGGTGCGAGCGTGCAGGCGACGGCCTGTGCGCAGTTAAAGCCACGGGCGTGGTATTCGGCAGCCTGAGCCTGACAGGCGGTGATGTCGAGCTGGGCAGTATCGATTTGCTTCATCGTTGTCTCCTCGGTAACGGTGTACTCGCCTATGGTACCCTTGCCGATGCATTTGTTCATCGAAAGCCTCATGTATGCCTCATTTTTATCTATCGAATAAATGCCAAGATCTGCGATAAATGCCCCCGGTTGATTTGTCTCATAACCTACCTTGGGGATGGGTTGAGAGGGGTGCGGGGTAGCGGTATCGTGAACCGGATAAAAATGTAACCCAGGCAAGGGAGCTAGATATGAGCGAGCAGACCATCGGTACGACATGTGTTCAGGGCGGCTATCACCCGGGAGATGCGGAGCCGCGCCAGGTGCCCATCTACCAGTCCACCACGTGGAAGTACGACACGTCGGAGCACATGGGCAAGCTGTTTGACCTGGAGGAGTCTGGCTATTTCTACAGCCGTCTGCAGAACCCTACGTGCGATTTGGTTGCCGCCAAGATCTGCGAGATGGAGGGCGGCACCGCTGCGATGCTCACGAGCTCGGGCATGGCTGCGAACTTCCTCGCGATCTTTAACGTGGCCGGCGCCGGCGATCATGTGGTCGCAAGCTCGGCCATCTACGGCGGTACCTACAACCTGCTTGCCCATACCATGGGTCGTATGGGCGTTACCTGCACGTTCGTTGCCCCCGATTGCACCGATGAGGAGCTCGAGGCAGCCTTTGAGCCCAATACCAAGCTCGTCTTTGGCGAGACGATCGCCAACCCCGCCCTTGCCGTGCTCGATATTGAGCGCTTTGCCAAGGCCGCGCATGACCACGGCGTGCCGCTGATGGTCGACAACACCTTCCCGACGCCCGTGATGTGCCGTCCCTTTGAGTGGGGCGCCGATATCGTTACGCACTCCACCACCAAGTACATGGATGGACATGGGGCCTGCCTGGGCGGCGTGATCGTCGACCACGGCCAGTTTGACTGGATGGCCCATGCGGACAAGTTCCCGGGTCTCACCACGCCCGATGAGAGCTACCACGGCGTGACCTATGCCGAGAAGTTCGGTCGCGAGGGCGCCTTCATTACCAAGGCAACCGCTCAGCTCATGCGCGACCTCGGCCCCATGCAGAACCCGCAGGCGGCGTTTTTCCTGAACAGCTCGCTCGAGAGCCTGCATGTGCGCATGCCGCGTCATTGCGAGAACGGCCTGGCTGTTGCCAAGTTCCTGCAGAGCCATCCCAAGGTGCGCTTCGTGAGCTATCCGGGTCTGGAGGGCGACAAGTACTATGACCTAGCTCAAAAGTACATGCCCAACGGTACCTGCGGCGTTGTGAGCTTTGGCTTTAACGGTGGTCGCGCGGCGGCCGAGACCTTTATGAAGAGCCTCAAGCTCGCTCAGATCGCCACGCATGTGGCCGACGCCCGCACTTGCTGCCTGCACCCCGCTAACGCCACGCACCGCCAGATGAACGATGAGGAGCTTATCGCCTGTGGCATCTCCGCCGACATGGTGCGCCTGTCGTGCGGCCTCGAGGACACGGCCGATCTGATTGCCGACCTTGAGCAGGCGCTCGAGCAGTGCTAGGCTAGCGTTCGTGCAAGGCGCCGATGCCGGCAGAAAGCTTCGGCGACCTTTAGCTCCGATACCGTAGGCGGGGCCCCAATCGCGACTGTTTGCAGGCGATTGGGGCCCCGTTTTTGTGTTGCGCCACTCGAAAGGATGGATATGGAGAAACCGCAGAGCAACTGCGCCACGAACACATAGCTGTTGAGGGGGACACCCATGGCAAGAACAAATGGGCGATTCTGTTTACGGTGCTCATCATGACGTTTATGGTGTGTCTGGATTCGACCGTCGTGACCGTGGCGCTGCCCGTGATGCAAAAGGAGCTGGGCGTGGGCCTCGATCGCATTCAGCTGGTAAGCTCGGTGTATCTGCTTGCGGCTTTGCGGTGCGATGCGGCTTTGTGGTGCGATGCGGCTTGTAGGGCGGGCGGGGGTCGGTCCGTGGTAGACTATCGAGCAACGTTTATTAATCGCGCGGTATCGTTGCCGCGAGAAGGGGTTGCGCCATGCAGGAGCTTGAGGACCGTATTCGCCATGACGGCATCGTAAAGGCTGGTAATGTCCTTAAGGTTGATGCTTTCCTCAACCATCAGTGCGACGTTGAACTGTTTGACCACATGGGCGCCGAGTGGGCCCGTCTGTTCGAGGATGTCGAGATTAACAAGATCCTTACGATCGAGGCTTCGGGCATTGGCATGGCCTGCATCGCAGCCCAGCATTTTGGCGGCGTGCCGGTGGTCTTTGCCAAGAAGGCGCAGTCCATCAACCTCGACGGCGAGCAGTATGCCACGACCATCTATTCCTTTACCAAGCAGAAGGAGTACCCGGTCATCGTTGGCAAGCGCTTCCTGTCCGAGGGCGACAAGGTCCTGATTATCGACGACTTCCTGGCCAACGGATGCGCGCTCGAGGGTCTTATCAAGATCTGCGAGGCCGCAGGCGCCGAGGTGTCCGGCATTGGCATTGCGGTGGAGAAGGGCTTCCAGGGCGGTGGCGATAAGCTCCGCGAGCGCGGCTTCCGTGTTGAGAGCCTGGCCCGTATCGCCGATATGGACTGCGAGAACGGCGAGATCACCTTCGCCTAAGCGCGCAACACAAGCGATTGGTATGCGATGTGACAAAGGGGGTGTCCCTTTGTCACATTTTTTGTATGAGGGGAGGTGTTGATATGGATGAGAACACGATGGGATGGCGTGAGTATGCGCGCTATGCCGAGATGTCGGTCGAGGAGCTGGCGCGCGATTGCGAGGTGCAGGTGTTTCGCGCGACGGGTCCGGGCGGGCAAGGCGTGAACACGACGGACTCGGCGGTGCGCATGAAACATATCCCTACGGGGATTACCGTGACGGCGCGCGAGAGTCGCAGTCAGTTCCAAAATCGTAGCTGCTGTTTACGTAAGCTGCGCGCTGAGCTTGAGCGTCGCGGGCGTCCACCGCGTCGACGCGTAAAGACCAAGGTGCCTCAGCGCTCTCGCCAGCGCAGACTTAATGACAAGCACTTCAACGCCATTAAAAAGGCCAACCGCCGCAAGCCGGGCGGGGAGGAGTGATCTTCTCGATAAGTTGCGGTGAAATAGGGGCTGTTTTGCGGCTTTACCTGCATAAACAGTCCCTATTTCACCGCAACATAGGGGTGGTTAGCGGGTTGGACGCCAGACTTGGAGGGCGCCGGGTAGGATGTCGACTTCGATGCGCGAGGCGATAACAGGTTCGCCGTCGGCCTGAATGGGGTAGTCGGGCTCCTCAAAGGTGAGCTCGGCATGGCGGCAGCGGCGTATGCAAACCGGCGGCAACTTGGTATGGTGGCCGTCCTTGGCCGAAAGGAACATGGGAAGCGCGACCGCGCGCGGAACGGGGCCGCAGGCGTAGCAAACGTCGAGCATGCCGTCACACGGGTCGGCGTCGGGACAGATACGATAGCCCGAGCCATAGGTGGGGCCCAGCTGAATCGCCATGATGATCGCCCTCACGCGCTCGGCGGGCGCGCCGTCAAAGCTGACTGTCATGGGGTAGTTGCGATAGCGCAGGCCAAACTGTTCAAGTCCCGAGAGGGTGTAGAGCGGAGCGCCGGTGAGGCCCGTCTTTTTGCGCAGCTCGGTGGTGCCCAGGCCGATGGCGGCGTCAATACCGACGGAGAGCGTCTGGTCGTAGTACTCAACGGTAGCCTCGCCGCTACCGCTTGCGGGGTTCCATGAGCGAATGCGACCGATGTCCTGACGCTGCAGCTCGCAGGTGAGCAGCGCGGCAAAATCCTTGCCGGAGAAATCTTCTATACCGAGCGTTTGGGCAAAATCGTTGCCGGAACCCACGGGTAGGATGGCAAGAGCGGGGCGGGGGTCCTCCTTTTGTGCCATAAGCCCGTTGACGACCTCGTGGATCACGCCGTCGCCGCCAAGGGCGATAACGGTGCGATAGCCCTGAGCCTGTGCGGCCAGCTCCTTGGCGTGCCCCATGCACTCGGTCAATACCAGGTCAAACTGGGATGCGCGTGCAGTCATGTCCAAAAAGCGTTGCAGGCGCTCGGCAACTTCGCGCGCCGCACCCGATTGGGCGGCGGGGTTGGCGATGATGAGCGTGCGACCAAAATCAGTTGCGTGCATGGGCGACTCCCGGCATATGGCGTGACGGTGCGGTCGCGCTCGGGTCGAATTGCCCCCCGATTGTGGCTGCACGGCGAATACTTACGTCTACTCTATCAGGTCGTTGTGGCGCTCGATAGCATCCGCTACCGTACCGCCCTCATCCACTATAAGCGAACGGCGCTTGGGTGAGATGATGCGCTGGGCAGGGTACACGCCGCGGTGTCCGCCGGCGAGATAGCTGAGAAAGGCCACGATGACAAAGAACCCGGCGGCCGTGCCGTGGAACAGGTCGATGGCCATCATGCAGGTGGTGATGGGCACGTTAAGGCCGGCACAGAACACGCCGAGCATGCCGAGAGCCGCCAGAAAACTGGGGTCGAGCCCGGTAAGGCAACCGATCCAGCCACCGAGTGCCGCACCGATGCCAAACAGGGGCGTGACCTCGCCGCCTTGGAAACCGGCACCCAGGGTGAGTGCCGTTACGACGAGCTTGATGGCGGCGTCGGCGAGGGTGGTGTTGCCGGCAAACCCGGCGCCCGAAAGCCACGTGGAAAGGCCGGCGTAGTCCCAGGCGTCGAGGAGAGCATAGACAGCCAAAACCACGAGTGCGCCTATAAGTGCGCGAACGAGGTAATTGGTGATAAAGCGACCGTACAGGCTCTTGACGGTTCGAACCGACCAGGCAAAGAGGCGTGCCGTCAGACCGAAGATAATGGCGCTGATAACAACGATAACGACCGTTTTGGGCGTCATGGCGGGAACGCTGGCGATGGCATTCGCTTCGTACTCGGTACCCAGGGCGAGTGATGTAAAGTAGCCGGTAAACGAGGCGACCAGGCAGTAGATCCCTGCGGTGTAGTCGATCTTGCCGATAAAGCACATCTCCATGCCAAAGAAAGCTCCGGCAAGGGGCGAACCGAATACGGCGCCAAAGGCCGACGAGATGCCGGCGAGCATGAGGTCGTGGTGGTCATGCTTTTTGAGGTGGGCGAGGCTTGAGATGTTGCTGGCGATGGTGCCGCCAATCTGCACCGCGGCCCCCTCGCGACCGGCCGATCCGCCCGTTAGGTGCGTGAGCGTGGAGCAGACGAAGGTGAGGACGGCCATGCGCTTATGGATGAGGCGTGTGCCCAGAGCGGAGTCGATGACCAGGTTGTTACCGCGTTTGGCGGCAAGACCGTGGTTTTTGTACGCCCATGCGGTGGCAACGCCCACAACGGGAAGCAGCGCGTAAATCCACGTATGGTGCTCGCGATAGTCGGTCGCGATATTCAACGAGGCCAAAAACGCCCAAGCGGCAACGCCCATGGCGAGCGAGACGATGACGACGAGTACGAGCAACTTAGCGCTCGCGAGTAGGTTGTGGGCATTGCGGCGCGTGTCGGCAGCCAAGAGATGCTCGGAGCGGGTGAGCTGTTGCCTGCCTGCCATGATGACGTCGTTCAGGGAGAAAAAGCCGTCGTCGTCGAGCGGCTGGGAATGATCCTGCGCCTCGTTTGCGCTTTCGGGTTTGTCGGTAAAAGCCATACGTTCCTCTTTTAGGTTGCAACACGAGCATTATAGAACGTGCCAAACGTGACAAACCGGCAGGTTGGTTTCGGTTCTGTTTCGCGGCTTGCGGCCGACAGATGTATTCGAGAACGTGGGTCGTTTCGCCGTCGTGCGGCAGGGGATTATACTGAGACAAGCATAAAGAATTGGCGCCCCCGTTGTGCGCTGTGGCATTAAGAGGTGCATATGGCAGAGAAACTCATTCCGCTGGAGGACGCGCAGTCGATTGTTCTGTCGCACGTTGCTCCGACCGATTTCGTCGAGATTCCCGTGTGGCAGGCCGCCGGTCTTCCCTTGGCCGAGGACGCGGTGGCCGATATCGACATTTCGCCGTTTGCCAACAGCGCTATGGACGGATATGCCGTGCGCGCCGTCGACCTCGCCAAAGCGTCCACCGATGCGCCCGTGACGCTTTCTGTCGTGGGGCACGAGGCGGCGGGCCATGTCTTTGAGGGCGCAATCGGCGCGGGCGACACGGTTCGTATCATGACGGGCGCGCCGGTACCTGAAGGTGCCGATGCCGTGGTGAAGTACGAGATCGTCGATGTGCTCGACGGTGACGGCAACGAGGGTTCGCGTGTGAGATTCTCGGCGCCTGCCAAGGTGGGGGAGAACGTTCGATCGGCTGCTGAGGAAGCGCATACTGGCGACGTCGTGATGTACGCTGGAGAGGTTGTGGCTCCGGCGGGCGCCGGCTTGCTGGCGAGCGCCGGGTATGCGAGCGTGAAGGTGCATGCCGCGCCGCGCGTGGGCATTATCTCGCTGGGGACGGAACTGGTCGCACCGAGTGACGTGCCGGCGCGCGGGCAGATTCGCGACTCCAACTCGTCGGCGTTGATGGCCGAGGCGCTCGATGCAGGAGCCGAGCCCGTGTTCTACGGCATTGCGCCCGATGATGAGCAGGCGATTGCCGAGTTGGTGCATCGCGCCGCGCAGGAGTGCGATTTTGTCATTACGAGTGGTGGCGCCTCTGCGGGTGATTACGACTATGTGACGGCGCTCGTTCGGCGCGAGGGCGAGGTGCTGTTCGACCGCATCTCGATGCGTCCCGGCAAGGCCATCACGTTTGGCCTACTTGGGGGCAAGCCATATTTGGGACTTTCGGGCAATCCCGCGGCGGCGTATGTGGGCTTTGAGATGCTCGCCCGCCCGGCGATCCGCAAGATGCGCGGCTTTGCCGAGGGCGTGCGTCCCGTGCAGCAGGCGAAGCTCACACACGGCGTGAAGAAGCGACAGCATCGCCGCTTCTTCGATCGTGCCACGGTTTTGCGCGACCCCGAGACCGGTGAGCTGTTGGTGACCGAGGCCAAGACGCAGAATTCGGCGCTGCTCGGCACGATGCAGCGGGCCAACTGCCTGCTGCGTATTGACGAAGGCCCGTGTGACCTCAGGGCGGGCGACGTCGTGGATGTCGTGCGTGTCGACTTGCCTGAGGGCGCGGTGCTATAGGAGGAACGCTATGGAGTTGAAGATTTCGATTGTGACGTGCTCGGATACGCGCGATCTTGCCCAGGACGAGGCGGGTGCTGCGCTCGAGGAACTCATCGCGGCGCAGGGCTGGGCGGTCGCCTCACATGTGGTCGTGCGCGACGACATCAGCGAGATCGGTGATGCCATTGTGGAAGCGGCCGATGAGTACCACGCCAATGTCGTGCTTACCTGCGGCGGCACGGGCCTTTCGATGCGTGACGTGACGCCCGAGGCGACGCGTGCCGTCTGCGACCGCGATGTACCGGGTATTGCAGAGGCAATCCGTGCGTACTCCATGACCAAGACGCGCCGCGCTATGCTTTCGCGCGCCGTGTGCATGCAGCGTGGGCATACGCTTGTCATCAACTTTCCGGGATCAACGAAAGCGGCCCGCGAAAGCTGGGAGGCTGTGAGCGACCAGCTGGAGCACGCAGCTCAAATGACGGCGGGGGGCGGGCACGCCAAATAAGCGCATTACCTGCGGCGGAGTGACCTTACGGGCTGCTCCGCCTTTTTTATGCAGCGACAGTGCGGGCCGTCTCGTGGTTATCGGTAAAGGAAAATTATTAGACGAGAAATATTTATCACAAACACTATTCGTGCAAAAGTATAATCTAGTAACAGAATAAAGCTTGCGGCGGGGTGCCCGGGCGTAGCGTTCGAAAGGGTTGAACATGTTCGATACGGTTTCTCGCCGCGGGTTCGTTTCACTTTCCGCTGTCGCCGCTGCCGGCCTTGGCCTTGCCGGCTGTTCCGGCAACAAGACGTCTGGGCCGACTGGCTCCGATGCCGGCTCCTCCAAGATTTCGTCCAAGAAGGCTGTTGAGCTGCAGGTCTTTGCTGCCAACTCGCTCGAGAAGGCCCTGCCCGAGGTTCAGAAGCTCTATACCGACCAGACCGGCACCACGTTTGCCGACACGCAGTTTAAGGCGTCTGGCGACCTTGTCGAACAGATGCGCGCCGGTGCTGCGGTCGACGTACTCATCACGGCCTCCAAGGGCGCCATGGACGACGCCGAGGCCGCCGAGCTCGTCGACGCCGACACGCGTGAGGACATGTTCGTCAACGACCTCGTGATCATTCGTGCCGAGGGCTCCGATATCAAGGTCGAGGCCATCGCCGACGTCGCGAACCTGGACGGCAAGATTGCCATCGGCGACGCCAAGACCGTTCCCGCTGGCAAGTACGCCAACCAGGCCCTGGCCTCCGTGGGCCTCTACACCGGCACCGAGGGCGACGACGGCGAGTATGCACCCGATTTCGCCGACAAGGTGGCTCTGGCCGACAAGGTCGGCACCGCTGCGTCTTACGTCTCTACGGGCGATTGCGTGGCCGGTTTTGTCTACAGCTCCGATATCTTCCGCTACGACGGCATCGAGGAGACCTTCGTGTGCCCCGAGGACTCGCACAAGCCCATCGTGTATCCCGGCGCTGTCGACGATATCTCCGAGCACGCCGACGAGGCCAAGGCGTTCATCGACTTCTGCCTGACCAACAAGAAAGCCCAGAAGATTTGGGCTAAGTACGGCTTTGAGCTTTCCGCGTAGTTCGCAACATCGCTGCATAACGATATGCTTGAGGGCGGGCGTTCTCGCGATCGCCCGCCCTTTTGATTGAACCGGCGTGTCCGCGCGCCGTTGCCCTGTGTTTGAGGAGTCGCCCGTGCCAAGGAAAACGATTCGCCTGCTCGCCGTGCTGGCTGCGGTTCTGTGCGTGCTGACCGCACCGCCCGGGGTTGCTCGGGCCGAGGCACTCTTCACCACCGCCGATGGCCGCCAGGCGACCGAAGATTCCGCGCTTATCGATGGCGTCGGGTTTGGCCTCAACGCGTTTGAGCGCAATGCCAAGGGCACGGCCCGTGCGTTTGCGGGTCAGCCCGAGGGCTACCGTTTTCCTATCTACAAGAAGACGACCCTCGTGACGGTGACGACGCCTGAGAGCATCGTGGTCTGGCTCGACGCCCATGCCGCCAAAGACGCGGGGCTCGATATCTCAAAGGCAGATGACCAAAAGGCGCTCAAGAAGATGCTCGTGGGGCTCGACAAGTCGCACTCCATGGGTGGGGCGTTGCTGGAGGACTCTAATCTCGAATGGGTCTTTACCTCGGATAACGCGCTGGTGCAGAGCGATTACCGCTATCAGTTTAAGGTGAAGGGCGGCAACGGCGATTACTACACGGTAGTGAATGCCGCCGACGCCGCGAATGCCGAGCTAGATTTGGGTGACGGCGTCCTGTGGAGCGATAACGCCGCCCTCGTGCGGTATGCGGACGTGTCGACGACGGTGCCGCCGTCGCTGGCGGAGCGCGCCGCAGCCTTCTTTGGCGACATCGACTATCGCCCGTTTTGGGTGTCCATTAAAACGAGCGGCCTTGCCCTGCTGATCTCCTTTGCGCTGGGCCTGTTTGCCGCGTGGAAGACTATGGGTACCTCGAGTCGCATCAAGGGCCTGCTCGATTCGGTTTTTACGATTCCTATGGTGCTGCCGCCCACGGTCTGCGGCTTTTTGCTCCTCATGCTGTTTGGCCGCTCGACCGGGGTGGGCCAGTGGCTTATCGCGCACGGCATCTCGATCGTCTTTACGTGGCCGGCGGCGGTGATATCTGCCGTGGTGGTGTCGTTCCCGCTCGTCTATCGTACGGCACTCGGTGCCTTCGAGAGCCTCGACACGCAGATGCTCGATGCGGCGCGCACGCTGGGATGGTCCGAGCGTCGCATCTTTACCAAGCTCATGATGCCGCTCGGCTGGCCCTCCATCGCCGCCGGCACGGTGCTCGCCTTTGCCCGCGCGATGGGAGAGTTTGGCTGCACCCTGTTCTTTGCGGGCAACTACGCCGGTATTACGCAGACCATTCCCATCGCCATTTACTTTGAATGGATGGGCGGCAATACGTCGGTGGCCCTCTTTTGGGTCGTGGTCGTAATCGTGTTTAGTTTCCTAGTCATCCTGTTCATCAACATGTACACGGCGCATTCGCAAAAGTACCGCGAGCGCGGCCTTTCCCGTGCGGAGCGCAAGCAGGCCAAAGATCTCGCCGGACAGGGCGATTCGCTCGACCCGGCGGGCGGCGATGCCTTGCGTATCGATCGCGAGGCGCTGGCCGAGCTCATGCGCGATGACGCCGTCTCGGAGGGAAGTCGATAGGCCATGTCGCTCGTTCTGGATATCAAAAAGCACTATCCCGGGTTTACACTCGACATGCAGCTTGAGGCCGACGAGGAGCGTGTGGCGCTGCTGGGCGCCTCGGGCTGCGGCAAGAGCTGCACGCTGCGCTGCATTGCCGGTGTGGAGACGCCCGATGAGGGCAAGATCGTCGTCAACGGCGTGACCTATTTTGACTCGGCGGCGGGCATCAACCTGTCACCCCAGGCGCGCAAATGCGCCCTGCTGTTCCAAAACTATCAGCTGTTTCCCAACATGACGGTGGCCGATAACGTATGCGCTGGTGTAAAGGACGCGGGCGACGCCGCGGCGCGCAAAAGGTTGGCGGAGCGCTATCTGGGCATTTTCGGTCTGGCCGATTTTGCCGACCGCTATCCCGCGCGCCTTTCGGGAGGGCAGCAGCAACGCGTGGCGCTCGCCCGCATGGTGGCGGCGCATCCGGGCATTTTTATGTTCGACGAGCCTATGAGCGCGCTCGATTCCTATCTTAAGAGCGCCCTCGAGCAGAACATGCTCGACCTGTTCGACGTCTGTAACCGCACCGTGCTCTACGTGAGCCACGACATTGACGAAGCGTGCCGCCTCTGCCAGCGCATCTGCGTGATGCATAACGGGCATGTGGAGGAGATCGGCTCCGTCGAGGACGTGGTCCGCCGTCCGCAGACGCTGGCGGCGCTGCGCCTGACGGGGTGTAAGAACACGAGCCGGGCGCGCAAGATCGGCGACGAAGAAGTTGAGGCCCTCGACTGGGGCATGACTTTTAATGTGGGTCGCGAGGTTCCCGATAATGTGGTGTACCTGGGCATTCGCGCAAGTTACTTCCATGTTGACAACCGTGCCGAGCGGGGTCGCAACAGCTACGACCTGCATGTGGCCCGCGTGAGCGATTCGCGCTTTGAGCGGCTGGTGCTGCTGGACGTACCGCGCGTCGATGCGCCCACGCGCCTGCAGTGGAAGGTCAACAAGGTGGGCGTACCTGTCGACGGGCTGCCGCAAGCGGGCGAGACGCTGCGCATGCATTTTGATGCCAGTAGGATCCATTTGGTCTGTCGATAGCGCCGGGTAATGCCGTCGGGGATATAAGCCTCGGCGGCTTTGCCTTGCCGTTCGCCGAATAAGGGATGACAAACTCTTATCAATCAATTTATTAAACGACGGCACACGATGCTGTCGTACGACGATGCCGCGGGGGCTGCAAGCGTGGCTCTGTGCGGTACGTCCGACGAGGTGATTCCCGAGGGCGAGAAGGTGCTGCCGGCAAATCTGTGTCCGCTCATCAAGTCGACGTACGGCTTTGCCTACTCGCAAAAGTGCCCGTTTACGTACTTTAGCGACATGATCATCGGCGAGACCACCTGCGACGGCAAGAAGAAGATGTACGAGCTGCTGGGGGAGCTCAAGCGTACGCACATTCTGCATCTTCCTCAGGGTCGCGACCGCGCCTACGAGCGTGAAGGCTGGTACGAGGAGTGCCGCCTGCTCAAGGAGGAGCTCGAGGGCTTCTACGGCGGCTAAGGCCGCTGCGGTCGATGGGGTGGATTCGGTGACGTGGACCTGCGTGCAGCCAACCGGGTTCTCCTCGGTCGATGCTTCCGAGCGGCTGCGCGAGGCACTGGCAGCGGCTGGCTATGACGTGGCTGCCGACCTGGCGCGTTCCGGCGAGCCCACCAAGATCAGCAGCATGTGCACGGTGTTTGCCGAGAGCGAGGTCATTAGCCTGATCGGCCGCGGCGAGCCGCGCGAGAACATTGCGCGTGGCGTGATCGAGAGCGTCGTGTCGCGTGTGGCGACCATGGCCTCGCAAGCCGCGGGCGCCCCGTACTATCTGACCGGTGGTCTGTGCGAAAACGCCTATGTCGTCGAGCGTCTTGGGGCATTGGTGGGCTCGCCAGTCACCACCTCGCCCCAGGCCCGCTTTGCCGGTGCCATCGGCGCGGCCATTCGAGCCCAGGCGCTCGCGTAGGGGGCCGGTGCGATAAATTGCCCGCTCTCGGCGCCGTCATGCGTATACTGGGAGGAACTGATTGACCGATGAGAGGAGGTATCGATGGCTGACGATCTCATGAAGCTCACGCAGATGACTGCCGCGAGCGGTTGAGCCGCTAAGTTGGCTCCTGGAGCCCTCGCCCAGGTCCTGGGCGACTTACCCAATGTGCATAACGACAACCTGCTCGTGGGGTTCGATACCTCCGACGATGCGAGCGTCTTCCGCGTTGGCGATAACTTGGGCCTCGTGCAGTCCATCGACTTCTTCCCACCGATGGTCGACGACCCGTTCCTGTTTGGCCAGATCGCCGCGGCAAACTCGCTGTCGGACATCTACGCCATGGGTGGACGGCCGAGCCATGCCATGAACCTGCTTTGCATACCCAGTTGCCTGGGCGTTGAGGTTGCCGGCCAGATTCTGGCGGGCGGCGCCGACAAGTGCGTCGAGGCCTGCTGTGCCATCGCGGGCGGCCACACCATCAACGACGACGAGCCCAAGTACGGCCTGTCCGTGAGTGGCTTTGTCGCGCTTGACCGTATGCTCGCCAACAGCGGCGCACGCGTGGGCGATGTTCTGCTGCTGACCAAGGCGATCGGCTCGGGCATCATCACTACGGCCATTAAGGGCGAGCTCATCGAACAGGATGATGCCAGCCCGATGTTCGACTCGATGCGGACCCTCAACGAGGCTCCGATTCGTCTGGCCGAGGACCTCGAGCTTCATGGCTGCACCGACATCACGGGCTTTGGCCTGATCGGACATGCGTGCGAGATGGCCGAGGGCTCGGGCGTGCAGATTGAGCTTGTGTCGGGGGCGGTGCCGCTCTTTGACCAGGTGCTCGACATGGCACGCCTTGGCATTATCCCTGCCGGCGCCTACCGCAACCAGGACTTTTTTGGCCCGCGCGTGGCTGCCGACGAGGACCTGGAGCCGGGCATGCTGGATGCGCTGTACGATCCGCAGACCTCGGGTGGTTTGCTCATCGCGGCGCCCGCGAGGGATGTGGATGAGCTTGCGCGCCGTCTGCATGTCGAAGGACGTATCGCCTCCGTCGTCGGCCGCGTGTGCGAGCCGGTGCCGGGCGGTTCTGCCGTCCACGTTGTCCGTTAACGACGCGTTTATTGAACTTTGCACCGTTCTAAAATGATTTATTCGAAAGGAAAAGCTATGTCTACCAAGATTGAAGTCAATGCCATGGGCGATGCCTGCCCGCTGCCCGTCGTCAAGACGCTTAAGGCGCTCAAGCAGCTCGATGGCGAGGGCGTTGTCGTGACCTCGGTCGATAACGAGACCGCCGTCAAGAACATCTCCAAGATGGCGCAGGAGAAGGGCTGCACGGCCTCGGTCGAGAAGGTTTCTGACGCCGAGTGGCGCGTGACCGTGGCGACCGCCGGCGCCGTGGCCGTTGCGGACCCCGAGCAGGACGGTGCTGCCTTCTGTGATGCCAGCGCCGGCAAGGGCAAGCTCGTCATTTCCGTCTACACCGACTGCATGGGCCGCGGCGACGACGAGCTGGGCCACAAGCTCATGAAGGCCTTCATCTTTGCCGTGACGCAGCAGGAGGAGCTGCCCGCGACCATGCTGTTCTACAACGGCGGCGCCAAGCTCACCGTCGAGGGCTCTCCGGTGCTCGATGACCTGAAGGGCCTGGCCGAGCAGGGCGTCGAGATTCTCACCTGCGGTACCTGCCTGGACCACTTTGGCATTAAAGACCAGCTTGCGGTGGGCGAGGTCACCAACATGTACGTGATCGTGGAGAAGATGGAGCAGGCCGTACGCGTCGTGCGCCCGTAGCGTATTGGTTGGAGTTGCCATGAGGGAGAAGCGTCCGGCGCTTGTCATCACGTTTCCCACCACGGCGGCCGCCATGGGCTGCGAGTCCCTGTGCATCGAGCGCGGCCTCCCCGGGCGCACGATTCCCGTGCCCGGGGAGGTTGCTGCCGGCTGCGGCTTGGCGTGGAAGGCGTTGCCTGCCGATGAGGAACTGCTGCGCGCCGAGCTTGCCGCAGCTGGTGTTCCCACCGAGGGCTTTACGGTGATTGACATGTGGGAGGTCGTGCGATGATCTACCTGGATAACGCGGCGACGACCATGCTCAAGCCGCAAACGGTGATCGATGCCGTGACGCAGGCGATGTGCTCGCTCGGCAATGCCGGGCGCGGCGCCACGTCGGGTGCTCTCGATGCGGCTCGTACGATTCACGGTTGCCGTGCCAAGCTCGCGCGCCTTTTGGGTTGCCCCAGAGCGGACCATGTGTGCTTTACGCCCAACTCCACGGCTGCGCTCAACACCGCCATCTGTGGCGTGGTGCGCCCCGGCGACCGTGTGGTCACGACGGTGCTCGAGCACAACTCGGTGTTACGCCCGCTCAATCGCCTGTCGGCGGAACAGGGTGTGGCGGTTGAGCATGCGGGCTGCGACGCGAACGGCGTGCTCGACTACGACGAGCTCGAGCGGTTGGTGACGCCGGGAACGCGTGCTGTGGTGGTGACGCACGCCTCCAATGTGACCGGCAACGCGGTCGACATTGCGCGCGTAGCGGCCATGGCCCATGCGGCAGGCGCGCTGGTGATCGTCGATGCCTCGCAGTCTGCCGGCACGGCGAAGATTGACATGGATGCCATGGGGCTCGACGTGGTGTGCTTTACCGGCCACAAGGGGCTTATGGGACCTCAAGGCACCGGCGGCCTGGCCGTGGCGGAAGGCATTGACGTGGCACCGTGGGCCATGGGCGGCACGGGCGTGCACAGCTTCGATGCGCTGCAGCCGCTTGAGTGGCCCACGCGCCTTGAGGCGGGCACGCTCAACGGTCACGGTATCGCGGGCCTTTCTGCCGGCCTCGACTTTATCGAGGCACAAGGCGGGGTCGAGGCGATTGCGGCGCATGAGCGCTCGCTTGCAGAGCGCTTCCTTGCCGGCGTGCGCGAGATTCCGGGGATTAAGCTCTACGGTGCCTTTGACCAGCCGACGCGCTCGGCGATCGTTTCGCTTAACGTGGGCGATATCGACTCTGCCCAGATTTCGGATGCGCTCATGCAGGGGTGGGGGATTGCGACGCGCCCCGGCGCCCATTGCGCCCCGCTCATGCACCGCGCGCTCGGGACTGAGCGTCAGGGTGTCGTTCGTTTCTCGTTTGGGTATTTCAACACGGACGGGGAAGTCGACACCGCGATTGACGCGCTCCGCGATTTAGCCTGCTAGAGCGTATATACTTGCGGGACGGGTCTTTTGCCCGTCCCGTTTTTGTTTCGACCCGAAAGGTGGTCCCATGGCCTCATCCGCCCCGCGCGGCCTGCGCTCCGACCATGTCGTTACCGTCGGCATCGCCCTGTTCTCGATGCTCTTTGGCGCCGGCAACCTCATTATTCCGCCGCTGTTGGCGCTGCAGGCAGGCTCTGCCACGCCGCTCGCCATGCTCGGCTTTCTGATTGCCGCCATCGGCCTGCCCGTCATGGGCTTTATCGCCGTGGCGCTTGCCGGAACGGCGCGCGAGCTGGCCGGGCGTGTGCATCCTAAGTTTGGCGAATTCTTCGTTGCGGCGGTGTATCTAGCCATCGGCCCGTGCCTGGCTATTCCGCGCACGAGCTCCACGGCCTTCGAGATGCTGGTGCCGCTGCTGCCGGAGGGCGTCTCGCTCGGCACGGCACGTCTGGTGTTTGCCATCGGGTTCTTTATCGTCGCGTTTGTGCTCACGCTGCGTCCGGGCGTTATCACGCGCGTGCTCGGCCGCATTACGGGCCCCGCGCTCATTGCGCTCATCGTGCTGGTCGTGGGTGCCGCCGTGGTCTCGCCGTTGGGTCCGGCTGCCGCGCCGCAGGCTCCCTACGATGCGGGCGCCGCCGTGCAGGGCTTTCTGACCGGCTATCAAACCATGGACCTGCTTGCGTCGCTCGCCTTTGGCATTATCATCGCCGAGACCATCCACGAGCTGGGCGTGACCGATGACAAGCGCGTGGCCTTCGAGATCTCGCGTTCCGGTGTGATCGCCGGCGTGCTCATGGCCATCATCTACTGCGGCCTGGCGCTTGCCGGCATGCAGCTCGGCACGGTTGTGCCCGATGCCACCAACGGTGCCGCCATCCTTGCCCGCTCTGCCTCCATGCACTTTGGTCTTGCCGGCACGGTCGTGGTCTTTGCGATCTTTTTCCTCGCCTGCATGAACGTGTGCATCGGCCTCATCAGCTGCTGCTCGCGCTACTTCTGCGAGACGTATGTGGTCGAAGGGGGAGCGGAGGCTTCCGAGGAGGCTATGCGCCGCCCCTTCGCGGTTCTCGCCTTTGTGTTCGCGGCGTTTTCGTGCGTGCTCTCCAACGTGGGCCTCGACGCGATCCTCATGTTCTCGGTGCCTATGCTCAATGCCCTGTATCCCGTTGCCATCGTGCTGGTACTTATGGGCCTGGTGCACGGCTTTTGCGACGCTCATCCGCAGGTGTGGGTCTGGGTCGGCGGCGTCGTCGCGGTGCAGAGCGTGATCACCTCGGTCCGCGACGCGTTTTTTGCGGGCGCGTGGCTGCCATTCGATGCGCTGCCGCTGGCGGATATTGGAGCCGCGTGGGCGCCGGCCGCCGTTGTGGCGTTTGTGATTGGCCTGCTCCATAGCCAGTTTGTCACACATTCGAGGAGCTAGGGTATCGTCGCTTGCACAGGAGGGAAGTCTCCCCTATAATTTCCTTCGCTTTGGGACACGCAAGGTTTAGACCTTAGCTGCTCAACACCTTCGGGACGTGGCGCAGTTTGGTAGCGCGCCTGCTTTGGGAGCAGGATGTCGCAGGTTCAAATCCTGTCGTCCCGACCATATCTTGCGGGCGTAGTTCAATGGTAGAACCCCAGCCTTCCAAGCTGATGACGCGGGTTCGATTCCCGTCGCCCGCTCCAACAAAACAGCAGGTCAGAGGTATTAAAGCTTCTGGTCTGCTTTTTTAGTCGCAATGTTCGGTCGCAAAAAAGTCGCAAAATACTTTCCATTGGCGCTTTTCGATTGCGACTGTTTGCGTTGGGTGTGTTCCTCGGTGCGGTTGCTTGGCTGCTGTTCGCTCTCATCTCCGCATGGGAAACGTTCAGAGTGTGTCATGGGGTGTCATGAGGGATCTAGTATGCTTCGCTACCCACGCGTGATAGGTGGGGAGGGTACCCCTGCCTCCCCTCCGTAGCCCCCTCCGCGCTTGGGCTGGAATACCCCCCAAGAGCTCTTTTTTGATATGCGAACAAAAATGCAGGTAGATAGGCATAGGCGGGTATATACATGGGGAGGGGGTCGATTCACGCGAGCGTGCTGGGGCTACCCAGCGCCACACCCTGATTTTTTTATCGCTACGAAATTGGAGGTCGGTTACGCAACTGTTACGGAACGCCCAAACAGGCGTTGGGTTTTACCGTTGCATGTAACGCTAATTCCTTTACAAAGTACCCCAGAACGGGCTACCGATTTACCGTCATATATGACGCTAATTTCTTTACAGAGCGCCCCAGATAGCGGGGGAGCGCGACAGCACCATAGCCCTATGCAAGACCGATAGTAGAGCATTGGGGTGATGCTATGAAGAACAGGGATAGCGAAAGAGCCTACAAAGAGAAGTGCAGACGAGCGAACCGCGATGAGTGGTGGGCGCGATACGGAATGGATGCACCCGCGCCGAACGCCAAGACCAAAGAGGAACGCCGAGAAGCGAACCGCGCCGCTTGGCGTGCTAGGTAGGCGATAGCCCCATTCGTAACCGCCGCGTGCCGCGGCTTTTAGACCCCTTCTGTGTGTCAGTATGGGGTCTTTTTCGGCAAGCTGCCGCCATAGAAAAACGCCCCCGCTGTTGCTGCGAGGGCGCAATAGGGCTTTTGGTCGGGCTTGAACTAAAAAAGCGTCACACCTAAAAACAGCCATCTACCTGTGAAGATAATAATAACTGTGACGCTTTAGCTATATAGTGGTCATTATTTATAAGTAATTTCTTATAGGGTTATGACCGAAAAGCGGGTTTATCGCGCACATCGTCACACCCGCCATATCTGAGCGTCAGCCCGTGTATACGGTTGCGTACTGACTTCGTTCCCGAACCAGTCTCAACCCTTCCGCTGCTCCTTCGGTATCCCCTTCTGACCAACCTCTTATAGAAGTTGTTGGCGCTGGCTGGCTGATAGCCGTTATCAATGCTCCATGTCCTATATCTGCTGTATATCAACGAACCGTCTGTCATAATCCCGTCAACCTCGGTACATTCATCCTCGATGAACGCGCCGATAATATCCTCGTCCCTCGAATAGTCTTTTGCGAGTTCTTCGCATATGTCGGGAACCTTGCTGCCAATTGTCACAGCCCTTTGGTATCCCTCGATTATCCAATTGAGGACGCTGCTCGCAAACTTGGGTTCGCACATCTTTTGTTCAAGCCCGTAGTCCTGTTCGTTTTCTTCCCGAGTGTTGTAGAACGGTAGGATCACTACACGCTTTGAGGTGAATAGGGTTTCGTCCTTCATGCGTGGCTTAAAGTTAGTCGGCATGATGATTGTGCATATGGGCGTAAACGTGATGGGGTCTTGCCTGAGCGCTCGCGCGGTCAGCTCATCGCCGCCCGTGATTCGCTTTACCAGAGCAATGTCGAGTATCATGCCCTCCGCGAGTTCGGGAACGTCTACTAGGCGTGCGCCGCGCAGACAGGCGTAATCTGGTGATGCGTTCTGCGCCCTTCTGCTACTTTCCGTGAATGTTGCCGCGTCAGCAGTTGTCTTGTATTCTCCGAACACGTTTTTGATAGTGTTCACAGTCGTACTTTTACCTGTTCTGGTCTGCCCGATTGCAAGATAGAAGCAGTCTCGGGAGGTATCGCCTGCGAGGGCTAGACCCATACGCTCTTGAAAAAACGGTATGACTTTCTCGCGTCCTTTGAAAGTCTCCGATAGGAACTTGTCCCATTGCCCGTGCCCCATGTCTTTGTCGTAGTCACACCCCGCTACTTTTGTGAGCATGTCTTTAGGTGTGTGTGGATGGGTCTTTACCACTGCTCCAAGTTCTACGGTCACGTTGCGACAGTTTATGAGTTTGAGGTTGGTATCGAACTCTTTGATACTAGTGCTGAGTTCGCTGTGGCTGTCTCTGAGCAGGTTTCGACGTTTGGTGCTGTCGTTATATTTGGCTACCGCTTTCATGTTGACAATGCGTTGGTCTGGGTCGCTGCATGTTGCCGCCGCTATGCACAGGTCTCCCACGAACTCTTTCATCATGCCCTCGGCAAGCTCGTTACCGCCTGACGTGCCGTCAGCCCAGCGCACCCCATCGTAGCAATACCAGCATCGCGCTTCTTTAACCCATCGCAGACGGTCGCGGTAACGCTCGCCGAACAGCTTCGATAGCGACCTGTCGTTAATGCTTCTGGGTAGCTCTAGCCCCGCTTGTTTTGTATCGCTAGAACCATCGTTACGCTTTTCGTATTCGGGGTCACGCCCCTTGGGGTATTTCGTTGCGTTCTTAATTATCTTTTCGACTTCTCTTTCTGACAAAGGCGTGTCGCACCTCTCGGCGTTAGCCTGCCTTACCATCCGTTCTATGTCCTCATCGCTATACTCTTTGGCTTGAAGGTGGCTACCGTAATTAAAAAGTTCAGTGTTGCGCGTATGCTCTAATATGCGTTCGGGCAGCTTGTATCCTTGGTAGTTGGGGCTATGGGTCGGCTCTAAACCAGTGGTCGGTTCCAAGCTAAAACCTCCTTGTCGGTTCCGAAAAACAGTCTGTTTGATTGCGCGGTGGATTGATCGGCTTCTGGGTACGTTGCCAACAGCGCCGCGCCGAACGCCGCCGCTTCTTCTGGGTCGCTCGTCTCCGCGCCGCGTCTGAACATGAGCCTGTATCGCTCGCTATCGGCTGGGCAGTAGGGGTCTGGGCTGCTGCTGAAAGTCAGATAACTAATGACCAAAGGCAGGTTAGCCCTGAACGCCCTTAACACGGCTTCTGTGTAGGGCAAGGGGTCGTAACCCCGTTCCTTTGTTGCCGCGTCATTGTCTATGTCTATGCACCACAGCTGTTGCGACTTCCAGCAATTAGGGGAGCGCTTGCCAACGCATATGCCGCCGCATACCGTATAGCCGCACGAAATGGCTTTTGCTAGTGTCTCAACATTCGGGCGGTATAGGTGGGCGGGCTGGATTATTCGTCTGCTGATAGCCGCCACCTCGCCGCCCGTGGGCTTGCTGTCGTGCCTGGTGGGATCTAGAAGAACAGGGGTCTTTAGGTCGAGCGTTGTGCGGTCGGTTCCATCGTCCTCGCCGTATGTCGCTATCCTCTCCCCGTGAAAGTATGCGACCCCGTACAGCTCCGCGCTACTCATGGTCGGTCGCGCCCGCCGTGATTGGAATACCCGCCAACTCGAATAGAGCCGCCTTGTTGATACGCCACATCCCCATGACTTTTAGCGACTTCAATTTGCCCTGTTCGCACATGCGGGTGATGGTACGCGGGGAGCAAGCCAAGATAGCCGCCGCGGTGTTTGCATCCACCACGGGCGCGTTGCCTTCGATTGCAGCCGTGATTAGTTCGGTAGGGGCGATTCCCTTTGTGAGCGTTTTCATTGCCTGTTCTCCTTCTGATATGCGCCGATGGAGCCGCGTCCAGCGCCCTCGGCTTCTGTTAGTTGCGTCTAGACAACTTGGAATATAGACAAAGAAACGGACATGATTAACTGGGAAAATGCACCCTGAGGCTTGGCTCTGTTCGGTCGTTTTGCGAGTTTTGGCAAAATCGGGCGAACAGGGCTTTGAACGATGGAGGTCTATGGAACGCTACGGAAACCCATAGAAACCTATGGGAGCCTAAACAGAAAAAGGCGCGTTCGGTCTAATCCCGCTAAATTGCGAAATGAACCGAACCCGCCCTCTTGAAAACTATTTTCGGGAACAAGCAATCTACACAGTTCCCACTATCCCTCTGCGTAATCTGGGGTCTATTCCTCCGAAATGCCCACGTATTCCCTTAGCACCGTGTCAGCTGCGCTGCTGCCGTTCGTGGGTATCTGCTCCCCGTACTCGCCCGTCTCGTATACGTACACCACCTCGCCGCCTTGGTCTTTCAGCTCCGCTAGCGATAGACCACGCCTGCTTGCCACCATGCACGATAGCTCGTTGCTAGTCGCTCTTCTGCCGTTGCGTGTCCGCTCTAGGCTGTCGGCTATCAGCGCCCCGCGCTCACTGCCGTTAGCCCTGAGCATGTCGCCCATGATGGACAACAGGGTTTCCCTCTGCCCATCGGTCAGCGCCCCGTATCCCTCCGTTAGCGCCCTGAGCCGATATTCCTCTTGGAGGGCTTCTGCGTAGCCGTATGGTAAACGGTTCGGATCTAAAGCGCCGCTCGCGTTTGACAGCTCCGCTTGCTCGTTCCGTTCCGCTTCAATCTCGGAATCGTCATACGCGCCGCTTTCCGTCATGAATCGGTATTCGTACTCCTTTTCCCAGTAGAGGTTTTCCGCTTTCAGCCAAAGGCGCTGCGCCCTCTCTGCCGTGAGCTTCGAGGGGTCTTTGTAAAGCTCCGCGCCCTGCGTGCGTCCCAGTCCGAAATAGTCCCCAAGCGCCTTGCCGCTCTCTATGCCGATAGTTTTCAGCGCCGCGTGGTATCGCTCGACATACTCGGGCGTGTTGGGTAGGGGATAGCTCTTATCTTTCCGCGCGTCCTCCCTCGCCGCCTTTTCGCGGTACTTGGCTTTGAATCGCTCGGTTAGCGCGTGCGTCCCTTTGCGGGTATAGCGTCCCATGGTTCCACCTCGCAAAAACCCATGTCCGCGAGGTGGAGTAGAATGGGTTCATACATCCCCGCTCTTTTCCAATACCTCGCGCGGGGGTTGTTCCTAAGTAATGGGGCGCTCGGTTTCCTTTCCCCGAACGCCCCTTTGCGTTATCTATTCTATATCCTGCTTGGCGCTACCAGCGCGTTCCAGCACGTCTAAGATTGCATTCGCGCCCTCCATTAGGTCTGCCCCCAGCGCCTTAACGCTTACCTCGCCTAGCCCTCCTTGCTCTGGGGAATAGCCCCGCATAAGCTCTGACAGGGCTTCGAGGTGGAGCGCCGCGCCCATCAGCTGAGCCGCGTCCTTCTTTGTGAGCGTGCTTGCCGTCTTGGTTTCCATGTCTTTCCCTTCTTAGTTTGTCTTTGCGCTGTCTATCGCTTCTCTGACGCGCCTTAGCTCCCTGTCTATCAGCTCCGCTATATCGCCCAACATATAACCTTCGAGCGTTGCGCCGCTGTCGAACCCTCCAAGAAGAACTGCTATCGTCTCCAAGCTGTGCAGGGAACCCCGTAGCTCTTTCATCTCGGTATCGTCCAGAACCCACGTGGTAGCTCCTGCCGCCTTGCTATCCATGATGCTCCCTTCCTAGTTCTCTGTTCCGGTCTTGCCGAACTCGATAACTGAGCCGTCCTTGGCGTGCTGGGCAACGTCTGACATGTACGCTTGCTCAACCACAGCCGCGCCGCGCTTCTTGGCTTCTTTGTCGGCGCTCGCGTATATGTTCAGCGTCATTGCCGCGTTGGCGTGTCCCATCATGCTTGCTACGGTCTTAATATCCGTGCCTGCCGTCACAGCCGCCGTTGCGAACGTGTGGCGCAGGTCGTGGAACGTTGGGCGGTTGCCCTCCGTACCGATAAGCTCCAGAGCGTCAGCCGCAATCCTCCACCTATGCGAAAGATAGTGTGGTTGCATAAACGAGCCGTCAGCGCCGCCCGTCACGTACATGTTTTCATCGAACGGGACACCCAGCTCCAAACACTCGGCTTTGACGTTGGCTAGGCGTGCCGCGAGCATGTCGGCGATGATAGAGGGCGCGTACAGCTCGCGCCTGCTGCCGCCCGTCTTGGGTTCCTTCACGTACCACTTTGAGCCGTCACGCCCTATGGTGCGCTCGATGCTGACTGTTCCCTCGTTCAAGTCCACGCACTTCCACGTCAGTCCGCATATCTCGCCCTCACGCAAACCCATATACATTGCTAGGGCAAACCCAACGTTTAGCGGCTTCGCGGGGTCCAGGGCGATGAATTGGGCTACCTTTGCGCGTCCCTTTGCATCGAGGGCGTTGGGGTTCCTATGCGCCTGCTGAGGGTTCTTAACGCCGCGCGTTGGGTCTTTAACGAGCCTGTCGCGGTCTACAGCCTGTTTCATGGCAGAGCGCAGGTTGGTTAGGCACTTCTTCACTGTGGAGGGTGCATAGTCCTTGCTGAGCTTCGTAACCCACGCCGCCACATCGTCTGGGGTCAGTGCGTCCAGCTCGATAGTCCCGATACTGGGTGCTATATAGCTTTTGAGTATGCGCCTTAGCTCGTTGGCTGATGAACGCTCGATGCTGTTTGCGCGTTCCTCTACGTACTTCCCGAAATACTCGGCTACCGTCTCGCCGCTGTGGGGGTCTTTGACAGCCTGTTCGTTGAGCTGTTGGCGGATTGCTTCTGCTTCTTGGTTAACAGCCTTTTCTACCTGCTTAGAGCGCCCGTTGTCGCGCCCCTCGGTTTTGAGAGTGACGGTCTTTTTCTTCCACTTGCCGCTTTCGTCCTTGTATGGGTACTGGGCTTTCCACTTGTATACGGTCGTGCCGTCTTTGCGCACATAGTCGTGTTTGATTAGCGAATAGGTGGCGAACGTTTCCGCAGGTAGCAAGGTGTCCATGTCTCTCCTTTTTGGTCGCAATCTTGGTCGCAAAATAGTCGCAAAATGGCGTTGACTGAACTATAAAACATAGACGTTTTAGACGCAACAGACGGAAAAACAGCAGGTAGAGCGTCCGCGTTTTCGCAGGTAGACAGCCCAGTGCAAAAAGTCGCAACACTTCCAAGCTGATGACGCGGGTTCGATTCCCGTCGCCCGCTCCATAGGATAGTTTTAACGGCTTTGGCTCTATTTGGTGCCAGAGCCGTTTTCATAAGCGTGCCGGGCGACGGGAATCGAACTCGGCAGGGTGCGAAGCTGAGAAAATGCGTGAGCATTTTCCAACGCAGCACGCAAGGGCCAATGGCCCGCAGCAAAACAAGGGTTTGCGAAGCAAACCCTTGGACTTCCCGTCGCCCGCTCCATAAGATTGATGAATGGCTCTGCTTCCTTTTGGAAGCAGAGCATTTTCATATACCTGCCGTGGACCCCACATCCCCTCCTAAGTTGCGGTGAAATACGGACTGTTTTCCGGCTTTTATGGCCCATGTAGTCCGTATTTCACCGCAACTTGCACCTGAGCTTCAGGTTGAGATTGCTCGGCCAGGAAACGCCGGCTATTATCTGGCAGATTATGGTTGGCACGTGCCGTCGCTACTCGAGGCCTGCGATGCGCTGCTCGACGAGCGCGGTTTTCGCGGGTCGGCCAAGGCCGGCATCTCGGTGTTTGACGACGACTTTGGCCTGCATGCCCAGCAGGTGGCACCATCCGCCTGCTCGACAAACGCGACGTAGCCCGCAAGTCGATGTTTACCACGCATTCGCTCCCTTTGTCGATTCTGATCGAAGAAATCGAGCAATCGTGCGATGATATCTTCTTCATAGGGATTCAGCCGGGCGACACGGAGTTCTACAATCCCATGTCCCCGGAAGTCTTTGACGCCGTTGACGCCGTGTACGACGCCGTGGCCGCCAACGACTTTTCCCACTTTGTCCGCTTGGGACAGGAGCTGTAGCAGCGCTTGTCCCTGGTGATTAGGAAAGAAGTGATTGACATGGCAGATTCCAAGGTGGAGTACCCTGCTCCCGATTGCCTGGCGCCCGCCGCGATCGAGGCCAAGACCGAGGCCGCCGGTGTGACCAAGGCTAACCTGTCGGTCGATAAGGCCTTTCTGTTGGCAATGTTCGCCGGTGCGTTTATCGCCTTCGGCGGTCTGTTCTTTACGGTGTTTTTGAGCGACAGCACGCTGGGCTGGGGTGCCCAGCGCGTCGTGGGCGGCCTGTGCTTTTGCCTGGGCCTGGTGCTGGTGCTGGTGTGTGGCGCCGAGTTGTTCACCGGTAATTCGCTTATGGTCTGCGCGCTCAAGAGCAAAAAGATCACCCTGGTCCAGATGCTCAAGGCTTGGGTCGTTGTATGGCTTGGCAACTTTGCCGGTGCCTTGTTCATCGTCTTTTTGGTGTACATGGCCGGCATTTACAAGCTCAACGGCGAGGCGGTCGCCAATTCCATGGTGAGTGTCGCCGCCGGCAAGGTGACGATCGACTGGCTGACGATCTTCTTCCGCGGCATCCTGTGTAACATCTTTGTGTGCCTGGCCGTGTGGATCGGTACCGCCGGCAAGACCGTGGTCGATAAGGTCGTGGGCATTCTGCTGCCCATCGCCGCCTTTGTGGCCTGCGGTTTTGAGCACTGCATTGCCAATATGTACTTTTTGCCCATGGGTGCCGTGATGCACGCGTGCGGCTATGGTGCCGACGTCGCCGGTGCCGATGCGCTCAACGCCGCGGGCATTGCGTTTAACCTGTCCGCCGCCACGTTGGGCAACATCGTGGGCGGTGCGGTTCTGGTCGCGCTCGGCTACTGGTTTATCTACGCCAAGAAGTCTGAGGCGTAGGGTACCGTCTGTTTGACGTTGGACCTCCCGCGGGGCGTCGCCGTGCGGGGATAATAGCGATTGATTGATTCAGCCGATCGAATCGGCCGATAGTTTGACGTTCGAACGATTGATTCACCTTTGGTTTTGAAAGGCCGCACATGAGCGATAGCCAGAACATGTCCGATGAGGTTCGCGCCCGCCTGCGCGCCATTCCCTCCGTCAACGAGCTGCTCGCCGAGTGGCCGGTAGTGAAGGCGGCGGGGGAGACCTGCGACGCGGTGGTGCATGCCGCCGTCACGGCCGAGCTCGACGAGGAACGCGCCGCCATTCGCGCCGGTGCCGTCCCGCGCTCTAAGCGCGACCTGGCCTCGGCGATCGAGTGGCGTGCGCACCGCTCCGCGCTGCCGAGCCTGCGCCCTGCCGTCAACGCCACGGGCGTGGTCATCCATACCAACTTGGGCCGCGCCCCGCTCGCGGAGTCGGCGGCAAAGGCCGTGGCCGAGGTTGCGCGCGGGTACAGTACGCTCGAGTACAGCGTGGACACCTGCTCGCGCGGGTCGCGCAAGGAGCACGCCGCGCATCTGATCCGCTCGCTCACTGGTGCCGAGGACGCGCTTGTGGTCAACAACAACGCCGCCGCGGTGCTGCTGGTTCTGGCGACCCATGCCGCAGGCAAGGAGGTCATCGTTAGCCGCGGCGAGCTTGTCGAGATCGGCGGCAGCTTTCGCATCCCCGATGTCATGGCGTCTTCGGGCGCCAAGCTCGTCGAGGTCGGCGCCACCAACCGCACGCACCTAGCAGATTATGAGCAAGCCATCACGCCCGATACGGCCATGATTCTCAAGGTCCATCCATCCAACTATCGTATCGAGGGCTTTCACGAGGAGGTGAGCTCTCGGGAGCTTGCGGCGCTTGCTCACAAGCATGGCCTGCTGTTCTATGAGGACCAGGGTTCGGGCGCGCTCCTGCCCGATGACATCCTGGTACGCGGTGGCGAGGAACCCACGCCGGCTTCGGTCGCGGCGGGGCTCGATATCGTGTCGTGCTCGGGCGATAAGCTGCTGGGCGCGGCGCAGGCGGGCATCATCATGGGCCGTCGCGATCTGGTCCAGGCCTGCGGCGCACATCCGCTCATGCGCGCTCTGCGTCCGGGCAAGTTGGCGCTTACGGCGCTCGAGGCCACGCTGCGTATCTACATGGACGGCGCCGATGTTGCCCATCGCGATATTCCGGTGCTCAGCATGCTTACGCTGCCGCAGGCCCATTTGGAGCGACGTGCCCGCAAGCTGCGCGATCGTATGGTCGCCGGGCTCGATAAGGCCGGTTGCCCGTGCGCCGTTCAGGTGGAGATCGTCGAGGAATCGTCGACCCCCGGTGGCGGCTCGCTGCCTACCATGGAGTTGCCCACGATGTGCGTTGCCGTGCGTCTTGTTGACGCGCGCCTGACGGTCGATGCGCTCAAGCGCTCGCTTGTCCAGGACTTCGACACGCCGGTCGTCACGCGAACCTCGCACGATCGCATTTTGTTTGACGTTCGTACGCTCGTGGGCGACCGCGATATCGAGACGGCGGCGTCGACGCTTGCCGCATGCGTTGAGAAGGCGATTGCTCGATGAGTGAGGTCCAGGCGCTGGTGGAGTGTCCCGTTATCGTTGGCACGGCGGGCCACGTCGACCACGGTAAGTCGGCATTGATCGAGGCACTGACCGGCAAGAATCCCGACCGTCTGGAGGTTGAGCGTCGTCGAGGTATGACCGTTGAGCTTGGCTTTGGCGAGCTGGCGCTGCCGAGTGGCAAGATTGTCGGCCTGGTCGACGTGCCTGGCCATGCCCACTACCTGCGCGCCATGGTGCAGGGCGCCACGGGTATCGACGTGGCCGTGCTGGTGGTTTCGGCCGTCGAGGGCGTGATGCCGCAGACCCGCGAGCACGCGCATGTGCTGGAGCTGCTGGGCGTTACGCATATGGTGGTCGCGCTGACGATGTGCGACCTGGCCGATGCCGAGATGACCGAGCTTGCCGAGCTCGATGTCGATGACTTTTTGTCGGGTACCGTGTTTGCGGGCGCGCCGATTGTGCCCGTGTCGTCCAAGACGGGCGAGGGGATCGACGGGCTGCTTGCGGTGCTCGACGAGCAGGTAAGTGCCTGCTGGAATGCTTGCCGCGACCGTTCCGATCGGAGCGATGCCTCGTCTCGCCTGCCGATTGACCGCTGCTTTACGATCAAGGGTGTCGGCACCGTCGTTACGGGAACGCTGCACGATGCGCCGGTTGCGGTGGGCGACGAGCTGATGGCTTTGCCGTCGCGTACGGTCTGTCGTGTGCGCGGGATTCAGGTGCATGGCGATACGCCGCGCGCGCTGCCTGGGCAACGCGTGGCGCTCAACCTGGTCGGTGACGGTGTCGCGGCGCTTGACCGTGGTGAGATGCTGGGCGTGGAGGGTCGCTTTGGTCAGACGTTGAGCTTTATGATGACGTTTACCTACCTGGGCCGCGAGGGCGCCAAGCCGCGCGTGCTCGAGTCGGGCGCGCGCGTGCACGTGATGGCCGGCACGGCCGAGGTCGTCGGCCACGTTATGCTTTTGGAGGGCGAGGCCCCCATGGCGGTGGGCGAGACCCGTACCGTGCAGGTGCGCCTGGAGGAGCCATTGCCGCTGCGCGCCGGAGACCATGCCGTGGTGCTGTCGTATTCGCCCGTTATGCTCATCGGCGGCGGGCGTGTGCTGCTTTCGCGCTGCCGTCGCTCGCGCGAGCTTTCGGCCGGCGAGCGTGCGCTGTTTGCGGCGCTTGAAGCCGGCGATGCCGTTGCTGGCGTAGACGCGTGGCTGGCGCTGCAAGCGCTGCCGGTTGCGGCGGCTGATGTTGCCGAGGCGCTCGATCTTGTTGCCGGTGAGGTCGATGCCGCACTGGGCGAGTTGGTGGCGCGAGGTGTTGTTTGCGAGCTTGCCGGCTCGGGCGGCACGTTGTATGCGAATGGCGCCGTGCTCGATGCCGCCATGGACGTGCTGGCGGCGACCCTGTCTGCCATGCACGCGGCGGCTCCCTGGGAGACGGGTTTTACGCCCGGCGCCGTTGCCCATGCTGCGTGGCCTGCCGCCGATGAAGGCGTTGCCGCGGCTCTGATTGCCGAGGGCTGCTCGCGTGGCGTGTGCGCCGCCGAGGGCGCCGAGATATTCGACCCGCACTCCGTTGCCGCCGCGGCGCGTGTGGTGCGCGAGGCGTGTGAGCGCATTGTGGCGCTGCTCGACGGGGCCGGCCTCGATGCGCCGACGCTGCCCGAGGTGGGTGAGCGACTGCAGCTCGACCGCGACACCATGACGCGCGCCCTGCGCGAGCTTTCGCTCAACCGCTCGATCGTTAAGGTCGAGCGCGACGTTGCCCTGTCTGCCATCTCGGAAGCCCATGCGCGCGAGCTTGTCGCCGCTGCCATTGAGGCAGCCGGCGGCGCTGCCACCACGAGTGTGCTGCGCGAGGCGCTGGGCGTGTCGCGCAAACGTGCCATCAGCATCTTGGAGCACCTGGATGCCGTGCGCTTTACGGTGCTCGACAAGGAAGCCGGCGGCCTGAGGTCCCTACGCTAGACTGGCTGCTCGGTTTGGTAAAATACCGCCGCACTTGGGAACGGATGGGCTCCGGTGGGCTCCGCGGTCCTCAAAACCGTTGCGAGGCGTGCAAAACGTCTTGGATGTGTTCGATTCACATACGTTCCCGCCACACGCCACCAGCGCTTTTGTGCTCGCGGTCTTGCTGCGTGCCGCAAAGGCGCTGTTTTGTTTTTGTGCGGGTCGGCCGTGTCGTCTGTCTTGCCGCCGGTGTGCCCGGGCGCATCATGTGTCCCCAATGTGGTGGTTTGGAACATGTGGACGAAACAGCTTCGAAACACGCGATTTGTACGTCGGGTGCTCAAAAACGCTTCTACCTGCATCGTAATCAAAACGAAACATCTGCTCGTCGGCTTATGCGAAACTTTGCTGCAACAGTGCGATATTATCCATACACGATAAAGTTCGCGGCGCATGGGGTGCCGTGACCGACATTTTCGTTTCCCATCATTGGAGGAAGCATGAGCTACACGCAGAAAGTTCTCGAAGAGCTCAAGGCCCGCTATCCCGAGCAGCCTGAGTTCATCCAGGCCGCGACCGAGATCCTCGGCACCATCCAGCCGGCGCTCGACGCCCACCCCGAGTACGAGGAGGCCGCCCTGCTGGAGCGCCTCGTCGAGCCCGAGCGCATCGTTATGTTCCGTGTTCCCTGGGTCGACGATCAGGGCAAGGTTCAGGTCAACCGCGGTTACCGCGTCGAGTTCAACTCTGCCATTGGACCCTACAAGGGCGGCCTGCGCTTTAACCCGACGGTCACCCTGGGTATGCTCAAGTTCCTGGGTCTGGAGCAGATCCTCAAGAACAGCCTGACCACCCTTCCCATGGGCGGCGGCAAGGGCGGCTCCGACTTTGACCCCAAGGGCAAGTCCAACAACGAGATCATGCACTTCTGCCAGTCCTTCATGACCGAGCTCTATCGCCACATTGGCCCCAACACCGACGTTCCCGCCGGCGACCTGGGCGTTGGCGGCCGCGAGGTTGCCTACATGTTCGGTCAGTACAAGCGCCTGACCAACGAGTGGACCGGCGTCCTTACCGGCAAGGGCCTCTCCTTTGGCGGCTCGCTCGCCCGTACCGAGGCCACCGGTTACGGTCTGGTCTACTTTGTGGACGAGTACCTCAAGAGCCGCGGCGACTCCTTCGAGGGCAAGAACGTTGTCGTTCACGGCTCCGGTAACGTCGCTATCTACGCGGTCCAGAAGGTCGCCCAGCTCGGCGGCAAGGTGCTCGCCTGCTCCGATACCCACGGCTGGGTCGAGGATCCCGACGGCATCGACTACACCGTGCTCGAGCACGTCTACAACAAGAAGCGCTCCGGCCACGACAAGGGCGTTACGCTCGCCATGTATGTTGACGAGAAGCCCAACGCCGTGTGGCACGAGGGCGACGGCCGCGGCGTGTGGCAGCTGCCCTGCGACATCGCGCTGCCCTGCGCTCGCGAGAACACGCTGCTGCTCGAGGACGCCCAGGCGCTCGTCGCCAACGGCTGCAAGGTGGTCGGCGAGGGCGCGAACATGCCCACGACCATCGAGGCCACGACTTACTTCCAGGAGAACGGCGTCGCCTTTATGCCCGGTAAGGCTGCCAACGCCGGCGGCGTGCTCGTGTCCGGCCTGGAGATGAGCCAGAACGCCGAGCACCTGTCCTGGACCTTCGAGGAGGTCGACGGCAAGCTCGAGCAGCTCATGCGCGGCATGTTCCACAACGTGGACGACACCGCCAAGGAGTACGGCCAGGAGGGCAACTTTGTCATGGGCGCCAACATCGCCGGCTTCCTGAAGGTCGCCGACGCCATGCTCGCCCAGGGCGTCTGCTAAATCTTCGCTCGACATAGCATGTGATGAGGCTCCCAGCCATCCGGCTGGGAGCCTTTTTCTATGGTGGCGAGGGCTGTGCGCCCTCGTTTGGTACACTTAGAGGTACTGGACAAGTGAAGAGATGGGGGAGAACGTACTCAAGTTCGGTACCTACGTTCGCGTTGGAAACGCGGCCGAAGCCTATGAGCTC
>NZ_JBNPOK010000004.1:0-111035 GCF_050315135.1 Collinsella sp. SGI.033 | reverse complement strand
GATGCTGATGCGGAAATTGCGTCCCGGAATTCACCTTCAGAGTAGGATGCAATTTCCGGTTGAACCTCGATTGAGGAACCCCATCCCATCCGTATTAAAAGCGGGCGGCTCGGGTGTTTGTCCGAACCGTCCGCTCCGTGCGCTATGTCAAGGCATTTAGCCCGTTACGTAATACCAGACCACGCTGTCGCCATTGGAGAGAGCGTAGTTGCTGCAAGCCGTGTTGGGCGTTACGCCGTTGACAGAGTACATCCAGCCGCTTGTACCACCGTGCTCCTTCTCGGCCAAACCGCCGATAGCGGCGACATACGTGCCGTACGATGAGCCGTGCGCATTGACGGAAAGGCCCAGGGCGCACAGGGCATCGTAGGGGGTAGCGCCCTCGTTGAAGGTGAACGTACCGCCAGAAGACACCGGGTTACCCACGGCACTCGACGTCACAGAGACCGTCACGGTAACGTAGCCAGGCTGCTGCGAGCTGCCCTGATTGCCAGCAGAAGCGTTGCCGCTGTTGGATGCAGACCCACCGCCGGCCGCCGAGCCGCCGCCCGAAGAGGAGCCGTTTGAAGAACTCGATCCACCAGCGGATTCGGATCCCTGTCCGGCAGACGCGTTGTTGGACTTCTTGCCGCCCTTGCCTTCGGACTTCTTCTCTTTCGATTCCTTGCCCGACTTCTTGTCCGAAGACTCGGAAGCGTCCTTGGAATCCGATTCATTCGAGTCCTTGGACCCGTCCATCGCATTGTCCGAAGATTTGGAGTCCTTGGGCGCAGCCTTGCCCGAAGCGGTAGTCGAGCCGGAAAGCGAAGCATCCTTGGCAACGACGCTCTCCCCTGTCACAGCCCGCGCAATCCAATCGATGGACCAGGCGCCGCTGGCAGAAGGGTGAACAAAGCCCAGCGAGACGACAATCAGCGCGATGCAGACGGCCGTCAGAGAGCCAAGTAGCGCCTTGCGCCGAGGGGCGGACGCCGCCGAAGCGGCGCCCTTTTGCTTAGCATCGTCGAGCTGAATAAACGACGAGTCGGGTTGCTTGGAGTCGGCATCCTGAGGTTTATTGGACACGGCTCTCACCTACCGGCGCTTGGTAAACACGAACACGCCAATGACCGCAAGCCCGATCACGCCGGCCGCTACGCCGACAATGGCGAGCGGGTTGAAGCCAGACTGCTGCGCCGGAGCCTCAGCGGACTTCCCGGTGGTAGTCACGGCAGCCGAGCCCGTATCGGACTTGGAGCTGGACTTGCTGGACTTCTTGTCAGACTTCTTGCTGTCCTTCTTGTCGCCCTTGCCGGAATCCTTCTTGGAATCCTTGCCGTCCTTGGTCTCGGTCGTGGTCAACGATACCGGCTTCTGCCCAGGCGAAACAGCGCCGCCACTCTGCTGGCCGTTTGTGCCGTTACCGGAGCCAGAACCAGTACCGGCATTACCCGAACCGCCATTGGAGCCGCCATTGCCGCCATTGGAGCCAGAGTCACCGTTGCCGCCAGGGGTAACGGCATTCTTGGTCCACTTGGCGTAGAGCGTCATATCGGCCGTCACGACGTCTTTGGAGAAATCCCAAGCCTGAGTACAATCGGCATCCTTATACCAGCCTGCAAAGGTATAACCGGAGCGCTCGGGGTTCGCAGGGGCAACCATGGTCTTGTTTTGTGCGGTCATAGCGCTGGGAACCGTGCTGCCACCGCGCGTATCGAAGGCCACCGTATAACCCGGAGCAGCCTTGAGAGCAAATAGCGTACCGGAATCGTTGGTGTAGTAAAGGTTGCCCTGGACATCGGCGATCACGCTTGCAGTGCAATAGTTCGCATTGGAGTCAGACGGCGTATAGATCTCCACAGCCTCGCCAGTTGACTGGTTAAAGCAGTAGACAGCGCCCGGAGTCTTGTTGCAGGTAAAGTACACGTAGACATCGCTGCCCTGCACAGATGCAATCGGAGAGGCTTTGACCTCGGCCATTTTGCCCATATCGAGAGTTTTCTCGACCTTCATGGACGCAAGGTCGACAACCGTGAACTGGCCGTTATTCGAGGAGTCGCTTCCGCCAACATAGACCTTGCCGTTTGCCACGGCAGGCGTAGAGGTCGAGGTGTTCGCAAATGCGCAAGAGCCGACAATACGAAGCATGTCGCCCTCACGAACAATCTTATAGAGCGTAGCCGGCTGACGACCGATCGCCAAAAAGACCGGGTTGCCACCCTCGGTGCCAGCAGAGACGATCGTTGCACGAACGGGATTTCCAGACAGGCTCACAGAAGATTTGACCTTGCCGGATTTACCGTCAATGAGCTTCACGCAACCGCTCTCGTCACCGATAACAAGATCGGAGCCGGAAACGGCAGCACCCGCCCAGTAATAACCCTCGCCGGTCGAGGAACCGGTCTTTGTGGTGACATCCGACCAGACGATCTTGCCCGTCGCAATATCGATGCAAACCATGGCCCCGCCCGCTGCGGTACCGGAAGCACCGGCACCCGTGACAAACTCGACGTATACACAGCCGTTCGCCACCGTCATGGTCGAATTCGCCTGATAGCGCCCGCCCGCGGCAGGAGCCTCGAGCGCAGAGGTCTTCCACACGCACTCAAGTGTCTCGGCAGAAAAGGCGTACACGGAACCATCGTCGTTTGCCGAGATAATCAGACCATCCGCGTACACAGGACGCGAGAAATAGTAAGTGGTCCCGCCCTTGGAAACGCGCGCAACAACCTTGCCCGTGTTGTCGATCTTGAC
Source organism: Collinsella sp. SGI.033 (assembly GCF_050315135.1). Lineage (NCBI taxonomy): Bacteria > Bacillati > Actinomycetota > Coriobacteriia > Coriobacteriales > Coriobacteriaceae > Collinsella > Collinsella sp. SGI.033. The sequence goes on along the minus strand of NZ_JBNPOK010000004.1, from coordinate 108,302 downwards.
GAGCTCGGAGTTCGTGGTAACGAAAACGTAGCCGCCCGCAATGATGGGGTCGCCCAGCGAAACCCACTTATCGGCAGCCGTGGCCAGATTGACCTTCCACAGCTCCGCGGCAGACTCGGTAGGCGTCGGCGTGTTCACGAGCGTTGTGCCGCCCGCATTGCCAAAGCCGTTCCAGTTTGCGGTCCAGTCCGGACGCGAAGCGAAGGGATTGACGATGAGGCCCTCGAGGGGCTTCTCGGCGTCTGCAGCATAGACCCACTGGACCTTGTCCCCCGGCTTGAGGGTAATCTGGCCCGCCATCTTTTGAGAATACTCGCCGTTGACATAGAGCTGCCAGTACCTACCGGTCGACTGGTCCCAGCCATAGGTCTTACCGTTGCGGGTGATGCTGGCAAGGTAGAACGACGCACCGGACGTATCCTGGCTGTCATAGGTGAGACCTGCGGCCTTGAGCTCCTGCTCGGTAAGATCGGCAGCGGTGGATCCATCAGACATCTTGACGTCGCTGGCAAACGCCCATACGGAGTTGCCGCCATTCTCATCCGGTCCGATGAAGCTCACCGAGGCTTTGACGGTAGCCCTACTCGCATCGTCAAGGCTTGCGCCAGAAGCGGAATAGTAGAGCACGACGCTATCGCCGGGGGCGAGGTGAACCTGGCCGGCGCCGACCTCAGATGCCTTCCCGTTAACAAACAGCTGCCAGTACTTGCGCGTCGACGCATCCCAGCCCAGCTTGCGACCATCCGCCGAAGTGATATCACTCAGATAGTAACTCGCCGTGCCCACACCGGTCGCGGTATGGGTCATGCCCTTTAGAGCGTCTTCAATCACATCGCCGGCAGTCGATCCGTAAACGACACTCTTGGCGGAATCGGCCCAAACCTCGTCGTTGCCGTCGGCGTCGATACCAACGAGCTTAAAGGCAACAGAAATCTTGGGGTCGGAATGATCGACCGTACCAACAACGCGATACGTCGCCTTAACGCTCTGGTTAATGAGGCTCTGCAGCTTAGCGTTCTCGGGATGCGCCTTCGCCAGAGATTCGTACTTGGCGTACGTCAGGTTGCTCTCGACCGTAACAAGGGTATCGGCCTTGGGGCGCGTCACCTTTAGATTTTCGTTCGAGATGACCGAGGTGTCGCTCGTGCGATACGTGCGCCAGTCGTTCCCCGGCATCGCGTCGTATCCAGGAAGGTCTGCTGCCACAACGCCGGACAGCTTGCTGTCCTTACCCTTGCGGTACTCGATGCCGCCGTCTGCCGTAGGCACCGCCTCGGCAAAGGTCGACAGATTCTCGGTAACCGCGTCAACCGAAGCGTTGGCGCCGAGCAGAGACTTTGCGTAGGCATCCTTGACCTGCTGCATAAATGCCACAGCTTGGTCAATCTCGGAATCGTCGATGGGCTTAACCTTGATGACGATGTCGCGCGTTACGGTTATGCCGTCCTTGGCAAGCGTAGCCGTAATAACTACTTCATTCGAGACGCCTTTGATATCACGGGTAACAACCACGCGGTAGCCGTTGACCTTCGCAACAGCCTCATCGTTCGATGCATAGGAGAGCTTGGCGCCGGATGGAGCGTCGATACCAGAACGACGGGGCAGCTGGATGTCGCCCTCAACGGCATTGGCATCGATTACCTTGTTGGTAGCGAAATCCTTGAGCACAATGCGGTCAAGCGCAGCTGACAGCTCGGCCTTTTCGGCATCGATCTGCTCCGGAGTTTTCGCCTTGACGGTATAGGTGACAAGATAAGCCGTCCCGTTTGACGGGGCATTATTGTAGCCAGGAACCGCCAGCGAGAGCGTAGCCGTGAGCCAAGCAATCTGGTCGGTCATACCGTGGGTATACGTAACCGTCGGATCGCCGTAGCTGGAATTCACCTTGGCAACAGAGTCATCAAGACTCATCCAGACAATAGAAGCAACCTTTATACCGTTGATGCTGATTGAGCTGGGAAGCGTTCCCTGCGTGACGCCCGCCTCAATCTCGTCGGGCAGACCCTCAGCATGAGCCCACGCCGCCTTAAGATAGGCGATGACCTTGCCGCCGTCCCATGCGAGCGTCGATGCGCGACCGGGCGTATACGACACACTCTCGGAGCCAAGCGTCAGCGTATACGTCGGCGTAAACTGGCGAAGCAGCGAGTAATCAAGCGCGGAAGTCTTATCTGCAGGAGACAGGAAGAAATAGGAAATCTTTCCATCATCCGCGATGCCGCCATCCTGCTTGGGATCGCGACCGCCATAGGTTACGCCCGCAAGCGAAACCTTGATATCCGAGTAGCCCAAGTTGGCAAGCTTCGCCGAAAGCATGGAGCAGATGTTGGTATCGGTTCCCTGGGATGGATTGGGATACCAGCCTGAATAGCCATCGGCCTTGAGCTTCGCAACCGCCTCGTCCAGCTTCTTCGCCTCATCAGACTTGAGGGCTTCGGGTTCGGCAGGAGCCTCTACGGGATACTTGAGGCTTGCCGTGAACTCGTAGTCGCCGGCGCCATCCGTAACACGGCATGCGACATACTTGCCGGCAAGATTGGAGGTCAACTTGAACTCACGAGCAGTTGCGCCTTCGATAGCGGTGTAGCCCGACGCCGTCGGAGCGGTAGACTGGCTATTGCCGACATACCACTGGTAGCCCAGCTGGTCGTACTCTGAGGAGAGAATCTCCTCGTCTTCGCCGAACTCGTCCTTGTAATAAGCTGCGACCTTAACGGTATCGCCAACCTTGGCGATACCGCTGCCATAGGCAAGCCCGTTGCCGTCAGCATCAACAATTTCAGCCGAGTTAACGGTCACATATGCCGAACATGCGGAAACGGCGACGGAGTCGGACGCATCGCCCTGCTCGGAAGCGACGGATGCCGGCGCAGCCGAACCCTCTGTATTGACAGCATCACCGGCCGTCGCGTTATCGCTGCCAGCGGCATTTTCAGCGGCATCATCGTCGGCGCCCTCGTCGGCCGCCGCGCCCTCGCCGGCCGTCGCAGTCTGCGTCACGGCCTCGGCAATACCCTCGGCGCCCTCGGCCCAAAGTTGCGCCGGCGTGGTGCCAAAAGCCATGGCAAAAGCCAGGAACGCCACCAGACCGCGCTTGGCTACGCCACGGGCAATCGCTCCATGACGACGCCACGAGGCGCGCTGGCGCTCGTCCTCAAACATATCCATTTGTCTCCTATTGTCTGAACTTGGAGCATTGCCCAGCGGCTGCCCCACGTCATCGCGCACATTGCGCTCGAGTACCCCCATCGGGGTCCCCCTTCCCTCCAGAGCCCAACGCGTACCGGCGGCATGCGCCGCGGCCGCGTGCAAGATGGGAGGCGATCCGACTTAACCTTACCGGCCCGGGCACGCCGTCCGATCTGCGACGCGACCATCCCGGACCAAGAGGAATTACGGTTACTGGTACAGCCGGGGACTTGCACCCCGATTCTCCCAAACGCGCAGGAAAACCGCGCATTCGTGCGTCTCCGCACCACCATCTAGGCCATCGATTATTACTGTCGATATGGTAGCACGCAAAAGGGCCCCGCACACAGGCAAAGCCCAAGGTAAAAGCTATGGTTTGCAATAGGAAGGACTGTCATCGGACCTTGCAAGAACAGCCCGTTTCAAAACTATGCCGGTTTACGGGGCTAATTCAGCACTTCGCAACCATATCTGCCATTTTCGAAAACCAACGACTCATCTACCTGCGGTTTTAAAAGCGCGAATTTCGGTATGCTCGAGGTTCGGCGCTCCAGCCCCGTAAACCGGCATAGTTTTGTTCGGACCAGCCCACGCCGGCGCGACGCAAGGCAAAATGATCCGTTTTCCTCCGTCCCCCAGGGGCCATTAACGCTTGCCGCCGTGACTGTTGCGCCAGATCTCGCGGCCCAGCATCAGCGCCAGCACCAGCGCACTCACGTAGCCCATAAAGCCAATGACCGGAATACCGAACACAACCGGCTCGATGCGCGCGTAGTACACCACCGACGAGCCGATAAACAGGCCGGCGATCACAATTGCCATCGACATGCGGTCGATAATTCCACCCAGCTGTCGCAGCGCCTTATCGCTGCTCATGATCTGCGTGTTCACCTTAAGCTGGCCGCGCGTGAGCATGCGCGACGCCAAGCCCAGATACTCGGCCGCCTCGAGCGAGCCTTTTGCCGCGCGATAGCTGCTCGCGGCAAGATCGTGCCCCATTTCGCGGACGCGCGCATAGGTGCTCTTCTCGTTTTTGATGTGCGTCTGGATGATCTGGATCATGTTGACGTCGGGCATATACTCGGTCAGCAGACCCTCGAGCGTCACCATGCCGCGCGCGAACATCGTCACCACGCTCGGCAGCTCAACGTCGTTTTTGCGCGCCAGGTTTAGCAGCGAGGTCAAAAACTCGCCGATATCCAGGTCCTTAAGATCGAGCCCTGCAAAGTCGGCGACGATAAAGTCCAAGTCGGACAAAAAGGCCGAATGGTCGAGCTCGGCCGAATCGCCGCGCGTCACGGCAAAGCGCATAAGCGAATCCTTGAGCTTGGGAACGTCGCCTTCGGCCACGGCGAAAATCATGTCCTTGACGATACCGCGGTCGTGACTCGACATGCGCCCGACCATGCCCAGGTCGATAAAGTAGACGATGCCGTCCTTGAGGATGATGTTTCCCGCATGCGGGTCGGCATGGAAAAAGCCGTCGTCGAGCACCTGCGTCGAGTAGTCCTCGACAATCGCGGCGCCAATCTTTTCCAAGTCATAACCCTCGGCCACCAGGCGCTCGGGATCGGCAATGGAGATGCCGTCAATGTAGTCCATGACCACGACGTGTTCGGTACAAAGGTCCAAGTAGGATTTGGGACACGAGACGCCATGCACGCTTTTGTGGAAGTCATAGAAATCGTTGAGGTTTTTGGCCTCGGCCAAAAAGTTGGTCTCCTCGCGAAACGAGGTCCACAACTCTTCGACCACACCATGCAGGTCCACAAACTGGTCGGTGTTGACGAACTTGGAAACGATGCGTACCACCGAGCGAATGATGTCGATGTCCTGAGCCATCACCTGCTGCGCGCCGGGGCGCTGCACCTTAACGGCCACGTCCTCGCCGGTCACCAGACGGGCGCGGTGCACCTGCGCGAGCGACGCGCTACCGAGCGGGTTGGGGTCAATCGCGTCGAATATCTGCCCCAGGCGTTGGCCGTATTCCTCTTCCAAACAGCGGAGCACTACCTCATACGGCACCGGCTCTACGTCGGAGCGCAGACGGCGCAGCTCGTCGCAAAACCGCTGCGGCAAAATCTCGGAGCGGTTGGCCAGAATCTGCCCCATCTTAACGAACATGGGGCCGAGCTCTTCGAGCAGACGACGCAGGCGCACCGGTGTAAGGTTGTCCCACACGCGGTACTTTTTGATCAGGCGAACGATCTGCCCAATGCGCTCACGACGACCTGCCGACGTGAGCTGGTATTCCTCGTCCGGCGCCATCGCGTCGGGCTCCTCAGGGACCATATCGACAGCGCGCGGCTTCTTGCGAGCGCCCGAGACGGCGGCCTCGACCTCATCGACAACCGCCGTCTCGTCACCCAAGGGATCTTGATTGTTGTAATCGGTGGTGGAATCTGCCATCTGCGCTGCTACTCGGCCTCTTCGGCGTCCTCTGCATCGTCGGGCTCAACAGACTCGACGGGCACCGAGGTCACGTTGTCCTCGACCGAATCGACGATGTCGCGCACATGGGCCAAAAAGGCCGTGCGCTCGGGGGCGGTCATGACGCGCACGCGGGCGAGGATGAGCTCGTCGAGCACGCGCTGGGCCGCAGTCTCGCCCTGCATGCCCAAGCGCTCGGTAAGGTCGGAGATGGTGCCGCCGGCCTGCTCGAACATGTCGGACACGCTGCGGGCGATATCGGGGGTGCCGGCATCCTTGCGCACCTGCTCGCCCTTGGCATTGAGGTCGTCGAGGACCTTCTTGCCGCCCTCGACGGCAACGGCGGCAGCGCCGAAGCCCACGTTGATGGCACCGTTAACAAGCTGATCGAATTTCATAACCATGGTTGGCTCCAATCGTGAACAACTTCATTGGCCTACTTGTACCCAAGATTGGGCAAACGACACAAAATCGTTTGGCACCGGGATAGAAATCGAGCGAGGCAAAGCCTTTGACGGCGTTTGCCTCGCTCGTTGCAAGGTTATCTTTACCTTACGTTATCGTTCATCGCGAAGGAATTCTTCATGGCGCAGCTCGTGGTGTAGAGCACCTTACCCAACAGGGCATCGGTCTCCACGCGCACAAGCTCGGCAAAGGCCTCGTTGGCGCGGGCGAGCTCGGCGGGCACCTCGGCCTCGGGCAGTACGGCTACAACGGCGTCGACGTCGTGGATCTGCTTGTGGCCCATGCCGCCGACCTTCTCCTGATAATCCTCGACCGCGCGACCGCACTCATGGAAGCGGACATCGGCCAAGGCGCCAATCAGGCGATTCGCCCAATAGAAATTCTCGGACGTCACGCGAGCCTGCGTGTCGGCATAGTACTCGGGCATGGTCTCGACATTGGCGTACAGCGGCACAAGCGCGTTAAACGAGTTAGAGCCAAACGCCATCCACTGCACGGCGCGATACGCCGGCTGGGCATAGGGGCGCAGCTGCAGCACGGCGAGCTGGCTGTTGCGGTTGATGCCGATGGGACGATAGGCGCCGCGTGTGGCGGGCGTGCCCTTGCTGCCGTAGCAGTCGTACTCCGTGCCCTGGTAGTGGCTCGAGAGCACGTACTTGATGTCCTCGAGGGTCACCTTGCGCTCGGGCACGCGACTCCAGGGAATGTCGTCGCTCTCGGGCGTGTAGTCGGCGTCGGGACCGTCCCACACATCGCTGGGGTTGAGGCAGCGCTGCATGTACCAGGCGCGCGGTGTGTTGTAGACGTGGTCGCTGTCGCTGTGCGAGCCAAAGGCCTCGCGCGGGTTAAAGACCGCGGCGGGACCGTCGCCCTTAACGCCCAGCGTCAGGTCCAGATGCCACTCGGCCATCCAGGTGCGTAGGTCGGCCGAGCACATGTGGTCGACCTGCGCGCCCTCGGCGTCGTCCAAGTCAAAGCTGTCGATACCCAGCTGGTTGGGCATGGTCACATAGGCGTCGTCGGGTACGCGCTTGGCGATCCAGTGGTGGCCGCCGATGGTCTCGAGCCACCAGATCTCGTCAACGTCACTAAAAGCGATGCCGTTGTTCTCGTAGGTGCCGTAGCGCTCGAGCAGGTCGCCCAGAATGCGCACGCCGTCGCGGGCGGATTTGGCGTATGGCAGCACCAGGGTCACCATGTCCTCCTCGCCCAAACCGCCGGGCTGCGCCGGCACATAGCCGTCCTCGCCCTCGTTACCCTTGGCGGGCACGCAGTCCACGAGCGGATCGGCGCCGCGGACGCGCTCGTTGGTGGTGAGCGTCTCGGTTGCGGACATGCCAACATTGAGCTCGTTGAAACCGGCCTCGGCCCAAATGCCATGACCCGGGACAACGTCGGGGACGCTTGTGTAACGCATGGGATTGTCGGGCAGCTCAACGGTCAGGTGGCTCAGGACACTCGTGTAGACACGCGGCTGCTCGTCGGGATGCACTACGCGCATGCGCTTGGGCTCAAATACCCCATTGGGCGAGTCCTCGTTGCGGGCAACCAGCGTCGACCCGTCATAGCTCGCGTTCTTACCGACCAAAATCGTTGTGCACGGCATGCGCATCCTCCTTGAGCGAAAAAATCAAACGGCAACAGTGTATCGCTTCGGTGCAAAAAGGGCGAAACCACGGCCTCGGCAGCCCCCGTGGTCAAAAGCCTATTTCGATGTGCGCTCGGCCGCTTCGATCACGTGTTTGGCGAGAATCGCGGTGGTCACAGCCCCCACGCCGCCCGGCACGGGTGTGATGGCGCCAACGATCGGCTCCGCAGCATCAAAATCGACGTCCCCGACCAGCTTGCCAGCGGCCTCGTCCCAGTTAATGCCCACATCGATGATCGTCTGGCCCTCGCGAACCGCATCCGCGCCAATCGTGCGCGCGCGTCCAACGGCCGCAACCACTACATCAGCCGCACGACACTCGGCAGCAAGGTCGCGCGTGTGCGTATGGCACGTCGTCACCGTGGCATTGCGAGCCGTAAACATGGCGGCAACGGGACGGCCAATCACCAGAGACCGACCGACGACCGCGACTTTGGCCCCATCCAGCTCAAAGCCGTAATGGTCCAGCAACGCCAACACGGCCTCGGCCGTGCAAGGAGCAAAGCCCTCGCCTCGCCCCGAAAGCGTGGTAAGCAGCGAAGCCGGCGTCATGGAGTCGACATCCTTGGCGGGATCGAGTGCCGCGGCAACCGCATCCTCGTCAAGCCCAGCGGGCAGCGGGCGAAACACTAGGCACCCATGAACGGCGGGGTCGGCATTGATGTCCTTAATAGCCGCCAGCAGCTCATCCTGCGAAGCATCGGCGGGAAGCAAAACGCGGCGAGCCTCAATGCCAGCCTTCTCACAGCGCTTGAGGGCGCCGCGCTCGTACGATAGATCGTCCTCGCGCTCGCCCACACGAACGATGGCCAGCGTCGGCACAACGCCGCGTTCGCGCAGGACGGCGCAGCGAGCAGCGAGTTCCTCGGTCAAGGCACGGGCAACGGGAGCGCCTTTGAGCAGCTCTGCCATGGCTATCCCCTCTTCCTAGCGGCGTCGGCGGCGCGGCGCGCCAGCGCATCGGCGCGCGGCAGCCACGTATCCAACAGATCATCGCACGCCGCCTCGAGTTCCTCGGCGCGCGCCCGGTCTTTCATAGATGTGGTGTTGGCAAAGAGCGTCAGGCTCGCACCCTGCATGGCGGCGCGGCAGAACACGGCGCCGCAGGCAACGTCGGACAGCAGCTGGCGCGACCCCTTGTCCGCCATGTCCTCGAGCAGCGCCAGCGCGCGCCCGCAGGCATCCATAATGCGATACGGTGGCATAGCCGCCACGTGCAGCGCATCCTGAATCGCAGCCGGTCGAGCCGGATCGTCACGCGGAATACCGTACGCCGCGGACACCTGCCCGTAGGCACGAACGTCCTCGGCGACCAGGTCCACAAGTTCCTGCGCCAACTCATCCGCCCGGGCAAACGCGTGCGCCAAATCGTCCGCTCGATCGGCAAGCGCAGGGTTCGTCGCCCCGTAGCGCGCGACCATCCCGCAAAGCGAGGCGCCCAGCGCGCCCACAAAGGCGCTCGCGCTACCGCCGCCGGGAACCGGCTCGCGCGCGGCAAGTGCCTCGGCAAATCCGCGACAGGTTTTATCCATCATCTCTTGGCTCATACGCACGCACCTTCAAGTCATATAGATCGGTCGGGCGGCAACCGCCGGCCAACTGTATCGATCAAGTAATGGTGCTAAGTCTAGCCCATAAGCACATGAGCGTCAGCGAACCTGGCCATCGCGGATTTCTATGACACACGATAGGCGTCGGCACCGCAAGCATGGGACACATGGCCCACCCGCGCGAGCCGCCCGCGCGTACAGTAAAGGCAGATAATCCATGCACGGTTACAGATGAGGAGACACGATCATGAAAAACTTTCTTATGCCGGTAGCCGACGAACGCGAGGATGCCGGAACCAGCCCCTTGCGGCGTAGTTCTTATTTAAGCCGTCCAAGTTTTGGGGTGCAGTTCACACGTCCGCCCGCCGATTTATTGCGCCGCGCAGACAATTAAACCGGCTTCTTTAAACGTCTGGGCAGTATAGTGACCACAACGAGCGCGCAGCCGCACCCTGCGAATGGAGGATTTATGACCGAACATCACGCCATCAGTCGCCGAGCGTTTACGCTGGGCCTTGGACTTGCAGCGTTGTCGCCTCTGGCAAGCCTGCCCGAAACCGCCATGCTGGGCATTAGTCCGCGGACAGCCTTTGCGGACGGCACGGCCGATCCAGCGGCCAGCCTCGACAAGTTCGTCATTCGCCTTCGCCCCGCGGGCTATTTTCGCACCGCGAGCGTCAACGAAGACGGCAACGTCATCGGCAACGTCTGCCACCTATTTAATGACGGCACGTCCAGCAAGCTCATCCTTGAGCACGTAGCGACCGATACAGATAATACAAAATGGTATGCCATCCGCACCCTGCTCAATTTCGAAGAGCACAAGAAGACGGGCTACAGCATTTGGTCGGTCGATGGCGACTCGGACGAAGATGGAAAGGTCATCCACGTATGGAGTGGCGAGCATGACGACAAGCCCAGCCGCTCTTTTGCGTTCGACCGCCAGCAAGACGGAACCTACATCATCCGAGACCGCACAAACGAGGACAAAGACTTTAATTACCTGGCCATAGAAAAGGACGGCAAAGACCAAGACGACAACAAGATCTGCCACAAGAGGACGAGCATTCCGTGGGAACTCGAACTTGTCGGTTACGACATGGGCGAGACCAATGCCACAGTTAGCAGCATCGACTGGACCACGTATAGCAGCTACATCGACGGACCATGTTGGATGAGCCACGTCGACGACAACAAGTACCTCGACGAGCTGAGCATCCCGGGAACTCACGATTCGAGTACCTGCAGCGTCGACAACGACACCGAGCCCCAAACCTCGCTTGTAAAGTGCCAGCAGGATTACATACCCACGCAGTTGCTCGAAGGCATTCGCTATTTTGATATCCGACTTGGAGGGAACAACGAGCACGACGACCCCGGAATCGTCCATGGAAGAGGCTACCTGTTCAAAAAAGACGGGCACTATATGCAGCTCTCCGATGTCATCGGTTACTTCAAAACATTTTTGAACGAACACTCGTCAGAAGCGCTCATCATGCTTGTGTCACGAGGCAACAACGAAGCCACCGACGAAAGTGCTACGACGGCTTTCGCCAAGGTTATGGACGATAATCCCAATCTGTTCTACACGTCGAGCCACGTTCCCACACTGGGCGAGGCGCGCGGAAAGATCGTCCTGCTGCGTCGATTTGGACTCGCCGGCAGCAGCGCAAACGGCCGCACGTGGGGTCTCGACCTCACCGAATGGGACGACAAAATCGCAGCACACTCAGACAGCTCCTCTATGTGTCTCGTCAAAGACGCGCAAGGCTTTGAGGCTACGGGCAATGCGGGCAACATAGAGCCCTATTGCACAAAGGTATATGCCCAAGACCATTACAGCTGCACGGGATCCAGTAAGATAGCATGGGTCGATAGCGCCCTGAAGGCAGCGTCCGAACTCAAGCGCAACACCGTAGATATCACTGCCGCGGATGAAACAACGATGCAGGCAACGGAGCGCTGCTGGTCTATCAACTACACCAGCTGCACGCAAAACAACCCTTTTACCGCAGCGCGAGTGGTCAACGAGCATCTGTACAAGAGCCCGTACATCAATCCCGACGGCACCGAGGAAACAGAGCCAGATTACCTCAAGCACATTGGCATCATCGCATCCGACTTTGTTGATGCGGCGCTGGCCCGGAGCATCTATCAGCGCAATTACAATACGGAGCACAAGCAGACGGCTTCGTACCACCTCCCGACCCGCATGCGCATGACGTACGGCGACTCGCCGAGCGATGCCTCGCTCCAGGATGGCAAGACCGTTGGCAAGGGCTATTTCCGCCTCGTCGACAGCAGCAACGTACTCAACGTGGCGGCTTCGGGCCATGTGTTTGAAATCGTATATGTGGATGTCGACGCCTTGGGCAACGAGACCGTTACGGCGCTGCGGGGCTCCGTGCCCATCGATATCGATCCGCGCGCGTTGACACCCCATTTTAAGGGGCTCGAGGGCCTTAAGGCCGGCGAGGACGTGCGCGCCAAGATTACGGCGTCACTCGAGGGCAAGCTCGAAAACGATGCCTGCACCGCCCAACTCGAGTTTATGCACGATGCAAACGGCGCTCCGGGAACGGCGATGGCCGAGGGTGAGGCATTTGCCGCGGGAACGTACTGGGTGCGTGCGAAAAAAGACCTGTTGGGCGACGCGGCGCAGAACTACACGCTCGCCAGCGACGGAGCCGCAAGCTTTACCGTAGCGGCCTCGGACAGTGCAGGCGGCGCCGGCGCCAACGCGGGCAGCGCGAACAAGAACGGTAAGGGCAACAAGGGCAAGGGCTCGGGCGGAAAGCTCGCCGACACGGGCGACGGCTCTGGCATTGCCGCCGGGCTCGCTGCCGCCGCCATAGCTACAACGGTCGCCGGCGCAGCAATGCTTGTCAACGACCGCGAAGACAGCGAAGGCGCTAGCGAATAGGCAAGCCGACCGTTTGGACACATCGACTCAATCGGGGGCGCAGGATACCGTTCTGCGCCCCCGATTTTTACCGTGGCCCGAACGCCGCCATATGCTACATCACCATGTTCAGCGCGTTCACAAATTCCTGGGCCTGGGAGCGGCTGCTCAGGCTAAAGACACAAGCAGTCAACAGCCTGTTACGTAGGAAAACATCGCGGCCTTTGATTCTATTGACGCCCGTAATGTCCTTAAGATAGACAATCTCGGTGTGCTTGCCGCCGAAAGTGCCCTTCTTGAGCACCTCAATACGGTTGGGGTAGATCTTAACGTCTTTAAACCTACCCGAACCTTTGTCCTGGAACAGCAAAGTGTTGTTATCCATGCGTGTCGCTCCCGCGGGGTTCGCTAAAACTGCCTCTATGGCCACATTTTAGTCACCGCAAACCCTTTTCGCGGTCGTGCGCGGAGCACCAAAATCGTGTCCGCACGAGGCTTCAAACTAGAATCAATAAAGGTGTTTGATGCGCTTGGTGAGCTCTTAGGATGTTCCTCAAATCGCCGGCATCGGAGGAGGTCTTACATGGTTTACGTATGGGAATCCGAGTTCTTTGATTCGGACGGCATGGTCGATGCCGTGCCATGTGGCTCGCTGGGCGGAAGCGGAACGTTCGGATCCGGCCTAAACGACGCTGTCGAAAGCGCCGCTGATTTTCTCGCATGCATGGTCGATGACCACCTAATGGGCGGCGTCGACCTGCCTGCGCCGGACTTTGGCCACGAGCCGCAGCACGGTGGCAAGATTATTGCCGTGGCCGTCAGTCGCGAACTCGGCGACATCCCCACCGTCACCGCAGCGGATGCCGCTCGTATGCTCGGTGTTAGCTCAGCACGGGTATCGCAACTGATAAATGCAGGACTGTTGGATTCATGGAAGGATGGCACCAAGCGCATGGTGTCCAAAGCTTCCATCGAGGCACGACTCGCCGATGCACCAAAGGCAGGACGCCCAAAAGAAATGCCTGTTGCCGTGTAAAGAGACGTCTATGCATACCATTTTGACATATTGACCATTGTGTTCTCTCGATTCGCGACGCACTGCATCGCGAATCGAGCTGGACATATTGCCGCTGATCGCCGCGCATCTCCAATCCGAAGTGCAAGAGGAGTTTTCCATGACAGACAGACCGAAAACAACACTGCGCGACTGCATCTACGGACTTGCCGTTGGCGACGCACTGGGCGTTCCCTACGAGTTTATGCCTCGCGGCACGTTCAAATGCACCGACATGATTGGCTATGGCACGCATGGGCAACCCGCCGGCACCTGGAGCGACGACACATCTATGACGCTTGCTACCTGTGACTCGATTAGGGAGCTCGAGCATATCGACACCGCAGACATGCGCGACAAGTTCGTAGGCTGGATTGCCCGTGGCGAGTATACGATTGACGGCGTTTTCGATTACGGCGGCACGACCGCTCGAGCCCTGCGCACCGGCAAAGGAGGCTCCGGCGAGCGCGACAACGGCAACGGATCGCTCATGCGCATCGCTCCCCTGGCGTTTGTCGACGCGACGGACGAAGAGATCCGTGAGATCTCCGCGATAACGCACGCTCACAGAACGTCGACCGAGTCATGCGTCACGTTCATCGAGCTGTTGAGGTCCGCGATGGACGGCGCGCTCCCCGAATGGGCACTCTGTCTGAAAGATGTACCCGAGCACGAAATCAGATCCGGCGGCTTCGTGCGCGACACGCTTAAGGCAGCCACCTGGTGCTTCGTCAACACCAGCAGCTACGAAGACTGCGTGCTTGCCGCCGTCAACCTGGGCGACGACACCGACACCACTGCAGCCGTCGCAGGCGCCCTCGCCGGCACGGCCTACGGTATCGAGGCAATTCCACGGGAGTGGATCGACACTCTACGAGGGAAGGATCTGATTGAGAGCTGCCTGTTTTAGGGCGCGGCGGCAGCAGAAACAAGCCAGAAGGCATCGCGGAGAGGTCGATGTTGCGTGAGGCTGCGAGAGTCTTTGCGCGACTCCTTCAGCGCGTTCTCGTAGAGCGCCTTGTAGTCGGGCTCCTGACCGGCGCCTCCGCCCTGTGCAGGTTCGGTCGGCTTGGTCTCGGTGGGCGTGGTCTCCTGGGCCACACTCCCTCCATTTCCGCCCCGTGCGGGGCATCGTCTTGCCCCGTGCGGGGCGCTTTTAGGCATGAAAAAGGCCACCCGTGCGGATGGCCTGCTTCAACGTTTTGGCCGGGGCGGCGGGACTCGAACCCGCACGGGCGATGTCCACGTGCTCCTGAGGCACGCGCGTCTGCCATTCCGCCACGCCCCGGTAAGATGTGGCCCGCAGTTTAATCCGCGGTCGATGTGGTAGAATAATCTTAAAAAGAGCGCCTAGACCTGGGTGAGGAACCGAGGCCGCGGGCGCTTTTTCTATGGACGTGCGACTTGGCCGTCAGGCAGAATGCACCAGACGTTCACGGCCGTCCCTCCCGACTGCATGTCCGCGGCGATTGCGCGGGCACGGTCAACATCATTGACCTTTTGCAATCCAAGATAAGTCACCTTCTCCCCGGAGCCCACCGCCTCAAGCTGAGCCTTTGCGTGGCGAAGCCTTGCGGAGATTTTTTAGCCGAAGTTGGACATTTAATTTCGGCATAACCCAACGATGTCTGGATATCAGGGACGACATCCTGATCTGACGGAAGAAACTTTATGAAGCGCTCATAGGGCGAAATCTTGGCTGCGACCCAGAGCTCATCGCCATTTGGGTTGGCATATACAGCCGTCCCCCCGATATTCCTAATCGAGCCGCATTCCCATGTCGCCCCGTACTGCCCACCAAGGAGCCGCACAAACTCCCCGAAAGTCGCTTCGTAGTTCTGTTCGGTTTTCTCCCTCGCAAACCTATTCCAAGCGTCTCTTCTTGCCGCCTCGAATATCTCGGAAAGCTCAGACGAAGGTATCCGCTGTCTGCCGGACTGGGCAGCGAACCGATCGAGGCATGCATGCTTGAGTGCATCCTCCTGAATCCTCGGCAGACCGCAGTCGTCTATTTCCTTGAACCGAACGTACAGGTCGCGCAGCTCCTCCGGGTTCACGCCCTCCACGAGCTCCGCGTCCGGGTCGTCCTCGAAGCCGGGGACCACCTTGCAGTCGCAGTGCCGGTGGAAGTGCTTGAACTCGCCGGCGGACTTGCGCGTGTGGTAGACCGCGCCGCGGCTCGCGAGCATGATGCAGAAGGTGCAGGTCTCAAAGCCCGTCGGCACGCGCGCGAAGCGCACGCCCTTGCCGCTGTCGCGGCCCACGTTGGAGATGATCGTCTCATTCAGGCTTCGGAGCGCGTCGTTACGGGCGTACTCGCCGCACGCCCTGGCGAACGCCGCGTCGCCGCCCTTCGCGAGCTTCTTCGCCTGGTAGCGCGCGACCTCGTCGGCGGGGCCCCGGCCTGTAGGTCGCTATGGTGACGCGCAGCAGGGCCGGATTTCCAGCTGGCTCGACACTGCTCCAAAACAGAGAGCGCGGCATCCCACCTGGCTCGTTCCGCAAGATGAGCGCCGGCGACCAGCAGAAGGTACTGGACACGGCGCTGGCGACGGAGAGGGGTATCACCTCGAAGCGGCATTCGGCCCGTGGCTCGAAGGTCGACATGGACATCGTGAAGTCGGACGGCTATGCCGCGAAGTTCTCGAAGCTTGATATGCCGAGGGATGCCGTCAAGTCGCTACATGAGTCCGCTGTCGCCATGCTGACCCATCGCTCGGGCAGCGAGCTCGAAGACCTCGTGCTGGTCTCCAGGTCGAGCGGGAAGGTTGTCGCGAGGAGCACCTCCGGCACAGCGCCGTTCGAGACGGCGAGAAACGCCGAAGTCGAGAGGGCGATTTCCAGCCACCCCCGCGGTGATCTCATATCTGTACACAACCATCCGACGAACATACCGCCAACCGGGAGCGATTTCGCGTCAGCGGGATACAACGGATACGGCTGCGGGCTGGTCGCCCTGCACAACGGAGAGGTCTACTACTACAAGGTGGGAGAAGTGCCATTTCTCGGCAAGTCATTCGACAAGAAGGTTTCCGAGAAGGTTAAAATGGGGCTTGATGAATACGACGCGATCATCGAAGTGATGAGGGCCTACGAAAGGAGCCATGGCATCAAATGGGAAAAGCTATAGACTACAGCTCCTTCGGCGTCGACGACCGGCCCGTGTCCGTTAAGTTGGCGGGTATTTCTGATGAAGCTCTCGAGGCCCTTCTCGAGGACGAGCGAGAAAACCCGCCGAAAACGTGGGAAGAGGCATGGAAACGCGACATCGACTGGGAACTCGAACACGGCGTCAGGAGCGTCAATGGCTAAGAACGACTACCACGTGATCGTCTACCGCATCCTCCTGTACCTCTATACGTGCCTGAAGGGCGGGGAGGACGTCGACCCCAAGAGGCTCGACGAGATCGCCCTCGCCGCAGGCGCGAACGAGCGGTACTGGCACTACATCCTGTGCAGCCTGCTCGACTACGGATTCATCTCGGGAGCGATTAGGGTCGAGGTCGACAACACGTTCGACCGCGTCTACGGCCTCGACGGCGCCTGCATCACGCCCCGCGGCATCGAGTACCTGACCGACAACTCCTTCATGGCCAAGGTGAGGAAGTTCCTCAAGGAGGCAAAGGACATAGCCCCGTTCGTCTGACTGTGAGGCCCCGCCACGGCGGGGCTTTTTCATGCCGCGTGACCGCGGCGTGACCATCCTCCCGAACGAGGGAGGACCCCATGAACCCCATAACCGAATGCAAGAGATGCTCCGACTGCGCCATCAGGCTCGGCTTCGGCTTCACCCAGCCCGACGTGCTTATCTGCACCGTGCGAGGCGACGAGGTGGGACCGGGCGACGGCTGCACCCTGGGCAGCCCCGGCGTGCCGGCGCGGGCCGTCGAGGCGTGCGAGGTCGACGTGTCCGGCCGCGTGGGCTACGGCATGGAGGTGCTGGGCTGATGGACGCGCCGCGAAAGGTCGGCAATGAGAAGTGGAGCTCCAAGAACGACACGTGGACTGACCGAAACGGCGCCGTAACGGAGGGCATGGGCGCCAAGGGCTTCACGCGCGGCAGCGCCAAGGGCCTGACCGCTTCCGACATCTCCGGGCTCGTCGAGGTGCGCGAGGACAACCGCGAGGCCATCGCGGAGGCCATAGACCAGGCGCTCGCCACGGCGCTTGAGGAGATCGGCCTCGTCGCCGAGGGCTACGCCAAGCGCGCCTGCCCGGTCGACACGGGCCGCCTGCGCAACTCCACCACCCACATCGTCGACGGAGGCGGCAAGTGCGCCGTCATCGGCACGAACGTCGAGTACGCGCCATATGTCGAACTGGGAACGAGGCACCAGAAGCCGCAGCCCTACCTCAAGCCGGCGGCAAAGGACCACGCACCGACATACCGCGCCATCATGCAGAAGCATCTCGGCGGCTGACGCCCGCGTTACTCCGTGCCGACAATGTCCGCGCCGCGAGGGAACGCGGCGCGCGCCGGTCCCGAGGCAAGGGGCGACAGCGCGTCATCCACTCCGAAGAACGGGAGAAAGAAGTTGACACTCACACGCAGGATGCTCAAGGCAATGGGCATCGAGGAGGAGAAGATTGACCAGATCCGAGGAGCATGCCGAGAGTGCAAACGCGCTCACGACGCAGAGTGACGAGTTCAAGGAGGCTGCGGGCAAGGCGGACGACCACAAGAAGTAGTTGGACGCATTCAAGGCCAAGTTTGATCACCAGTTAGATCGACACTGCTCCAAAACATGCGAATGGCTGATGGGTCGAATTGGGTGTTTGATTACCAGTTAGATCGACACTACTCCAAAACACTTCTTGGAGTCCTTGCCGAAGCGCGTGCGTTTGATTACCAGTTAGATCGACACTGCTCCAAAACGGTTTCGGCTTCGCTAAAGGGGGGTTTAGCGTTTGATTACCAGTTAGATCGACACTGCGCCAAAACGGCCGTCCGCACCTGCGGCATCCCTAACTCGTTTGATTACCAGTTAGATCGACACTGCTCCAAAACAAAGATAGCCGAACACAGGTACTGGCGCTCGTTTGATTACCAGTTAGATCGACACTGCTCCAAAACGATTGCGTCGGCTGGCGCGTGCTTGAAGCGGTTTGATTACCAGTTAGATCGACACTGCTCCAAAACAGTAGTTCCAGGCTGCGACCAGATCGCCCGTTTGATTACCAGTTAGATCGACACTGCTCCAAAACCCAACGGCGTGTACGACCTCAAGACTGGTGGTTTGATTACCAGTTAGATCGACACTGCTCCAAAACCCTTCGTCCTCATCGTAACGCCGCCTTCCCGTTTGATTACCAGTTAGATCGACACTGCTCCAAAACCGTGAAACATTGTAGCCGATATGCGATTAGTTTGATTACCAGTTAGATCGACACTGCTCCAAAACATCCCTTGCAATGACTGAGCTAATCGAAGAGTTTGATTACCAGTTAGATCGACACTGCTCCAAAACTATTTGTTGTCCTTCCAAAGCATTACTTTGTTTGATTACCAGTTAGATCGACACTGCTCCAAAACCGCGAGGAGGTCGTATACGAAATCGACGAGGTTTGATTACCAGTTAGATCGACACTGCTCCAAAACTCACCGTGATGTTTTCGGTGCCGAGGCCTGGTTTGATTACCAGTTAGATCGACACTGCTCCAAAACGGTGTTTGGTTGCCGCGCTTCTCTGCGCGCGTTTGATTACCAGTTAGATCGACACTGCTCCAAAACAATGGTTGACAGTATTTGAACAACCTTGGGGTTTGATTACCAGTTAGATCGACACTGCTCCAAAACCCGAAAGAGCGCCCATTAAGCGCGGATAAAGTTTGATTACCAGTTAGATCGACACTGCTCCAAAACCTCTCCCCGTTGGTTACTAGTCTATCACTCGTTTGATTACCAGTTAGATCGACACTGCTCCAAAACAGTGGATCAAGGCTCATACCTACAAGGTAGGTTTGATTACCAGTTAGATCGACACTGCTCCAAAACCACTAGCTATAATGGAATCAGCTAATCCAAGTTTGATTACCAGTTAGATCGACACTGCTCCAAAACGCAAGTCAAGGACGTGTTGCTCAGTATCATGTTTGATTACCAGTTAGATCGACACTGCTCCAAAACAAGCCAGTGAGACCGCCAAGGCATCAGTCAGTTTGATTACCAGTTAGATCGACACTGCTCCAAAACCACGACGCTCGAACACGTCAGGGAAATCGGTTTGATTACCAGTTAGATCGACACTGCTCCAAAACCTTTTTCGGTTTAACCCGAACATGTTCGGGTTTGATTACCAGTTAGATCGACACTGCTCCAAAACGACCGGTCCTTTCTTGGTTAGAATAAATTGGTTTGATTACCAGTTAGATCGACACTGCTCCAAAACATTATTCCGCCTATATCGGCGAGGCATTAGTTTGATTACCAGTTAGATCGACACTGCTCCAAAACTAGATCAAAGCTCTTTCTGTCTGTCATACGGTTTGATTACCAGTTAGATCGACACTGCTCCAAAACTAGTGCTTATGAGCTAAAGTAGCCCACTCTTGTTTGATTACCAGTTAGATCGACACTGCTCCAAAACGTAGTTGCCACAGTATCAGATACGAATCTGGTTTGATTACCAGTTAGATCGACACTGCTCCAAAACCCACAGGAAAGAGATATGGCACCGGACGTGTTTGATTACCAGTTAGATCGACACTGCTCCAAAACATAGTCAGTGGCTTTGTTAGTCAGTTCTATGTTTGATTACCAGTTAGATCGACACTGCTCCAAAACTCTTGTTTGGAAAAAATTTTTTAAAAAGTGTTTGATTACCAGTTAGATCGACACTGCTCCAAAACATACTTAGGCTCCTAACCTATAATCGAGAGGTTTGATTACCAGTTAGATCGACACTGCTCCAAAACTGGTTACTCCAAACGGACAGGGCGGGCGGAGTTTGATTACCAGTTAGATCGACACTGCTCCAAAACTGGTCACTCCAAACATACAGGGCGAGCGGAGTTTGATTACCAGTTAGATCGACACTGCTCCAAAACACACCCCGCGCCTATGCTCACCTAATCTCGTTTGATTACCAGTTAGATCGACACTGCTCCAAAACAGCTCGATAACGTCGGTAAGTATGCTCTCGGTTTGATTACCAGTTAGATCGACACTGCTCCAAAACAATGGCCTTGCCGGTGCGATCAGCGGAATTGTTTGATTACCAGTTAGATCGACACTGCTCCAAAACACGTCGCACTCTTTACAATCTGCTTTGAACGTTTGATTACCAGTTAGATCGACACTGCTCCAAAACAGTATACCTGTGCATATGTCTCGAGGTCTGGTTTGATTACCAGTTAGATCGACACTGCTCCAAAACCTATTGCGACGTGATTATCTCCCGCTGGGAGTTTGATTACCAGTTAGATCGACACTGCTCCAAAACGCACCCCGTGGGGAGGACCAGGAGCGTGCGTTTGATTACCAGTTAGATCGACACTGCTCCAAAACATTGCGTACCTAGGCAGTATCGCGCTGGCGGTTTGATTACCAGTTAGATCGACACTGCTCCAAAACGAGTATACCTGTGCATATGTCTCGAGGTCGTTTGATTACCAGTTAGATCGACACTGCTCCAAAACGAGCCTCGCGAATATGGCAGCGATGTCTTAGTTTGATTACCAGTTAGATCGACACTGCTCCAAAACAGCGACTCATGGGGCAAGTAGTCGAGAGCAGTTTGATTACCAGTTAGATCGACACTGCTCCAAAACACGAGCCTCGCGAATATGGAAGCGATGTCGTTTGATTACCAGTTAGATCGACACTGCTCCAAAACCGTAAAGGTAGTCCATGAGGTTATCTTCAGTTTGATTACCAGTTAGATCGACACTGCTCCAAAACTTAGTGCCACAGGCAATAGAGTTGTAGTAAGTTTGATTACCAGTTAGATCGACACTGCTCCAAAACTCGCCAGTCAAGTCGTACCGGTCGGCGATAGTTTGATTACCAGTTAGATCGACACTGCTCCAAAACCATTGGAGCAAATTCCCTACTGCGACGGGACGTTCAATCTAACCGGTCGGTTCTTTCAATGCTCTAAAAACTGCAGGTCAACCGTTAGTTTATGTTCGTGTCCGTAAGACATGGTATCTTTTTTATTCTCCAGGAGCAACAGGCTCAACTTAAGGAAAAACACGTGGTCATAGAGCGTTTGCAGCTCATTTTCCGTCAAAAAAGTTTTGAGATTAACAAATACGATTGTCTTTCTGCAGCCAGCGTCAAGAGCAAATGAAAGAAAATTCAGCAGATTATCAAGGAACGATTTATCTTCTTGAGGCGCTGCACCAAACCCTAAAAACTTGAGGTAGCGCTTCAGATCCCATTCTAAACCAAACCCCAAGTCGGCATTAAAACCAAGATTCAATCCACCCAAACGCAGTTTTATTGCTCGTTCAGCCTCTTCCACTTGCATACGCAAATCTTCGTCTTCGAGGAACTCGCGCTCTACCTTCTTGGTGACTGCGGTCACAAACGAACGGTCATCCCATGGAAGATTCAGCGCATCAGGCACCACCATTAGAGCGCTGCCGGGCTTGATCTCCTCATCGTCTTTCCAAAGGGAATAAGGCTCCAACGCCTGGCGCCCCAATCCGTTTTGCAAAGAAGCTGCAATCCGTGCGAATAGAGCCGAGTTCTCGACTTGCAAAACCGATGTCTCCCCTGCTGTTAGCTCCAGCGAGTTCTCAAGTCCCGAAAACACGAGCCTCATAAAACCAGGAGCTCCTCCATCGTGTCTATCTCCTCATGAGCCTCGCGGTTACCCGTAATGTACTCCATGGTCGAAAACTGAGATTCGGTCACGCGCAAAACCTGTACAAGGCCAGCTGGCGGGCGATGCTTCCTGAGTCTTTGCACTGCGCTTCCCGCCGCCCCATCATTAACAACAAGCTTTGCATACACGGATTCCTGGAGCATAAGATAGCCATCTTTAAGAAGAAACTTGCGGAACACCCGGTAGTCTTTTCTCTGCGCAGGAGTATCGACGGGCAAATCAAAGAAGACAACAAGCCTCATATATCTGATCCTTTCCCCGGCACTCATACGACCTCAAACGACTCGATCTCATCTACCGACAGCTTCCGGTCAAGAGCCTTGAGGCAGTCGGCAACATACAGAGAAATTACGGAGCCCACGCGATACGTGCCGCCTCGATATGCGATCCCCTGATTAAGCATGTCGACCAAAAGCAGCTTTGTCTCCTTAGAGAACTCACCGTCAAAGTTATCGAACACAATACGGTCCACAAGGGGCCTAAACGGTTCCATAAAATCACAGCTCAAGTTGAACTGGTTAAACTCATTTCTGTGACAAATCCCCACTTGCGTAAGGTATCCGCGCGCCGCAATCTCACGATTGACACTCGACAGCAAAATCGCATACCCGTAATTGAGAGCAGCGTTCAAGGGTATGTCATCATCCCTCGAGAAGGGCGAACCAAACAGAGAGCTGAAATACAGCCGGGCTGCATGTCCTTCGCGATTCGTCGTATCACCCGATCGCACCTCGGCAACAATGCTCTTGAGCGTCTCGCCCTGCTCCTCACGCGCACGGGCGTGGAGCACATCAGACTGATGCTTGATTTTGTCGCGCACGATTCGTTGCCATACGCGCTTTTTGATCGGCTCGCCCCACTCAAGCTGCTCCGCAATACGCTTGCTGGTGTTATGTGCTCCGTATAGTGGTAAATATTGCCCAATAGGGTCGCACTTCTCGTCAGAAACGACAAACGCGACCTTTGCCTTGGCAAGCTCCGAGAGCAGATAAGCGCTTATGAACACCTGGTTGGTCTGGAGGACGACCGACGAAATCTCCGAAAGGTGGACCTTCGCCGTGTCGTCCTCGCGACGGACAACCATGTAGCCGCCCTTGTATTGCAGTTTGCAAGGGCTGGAAATGACGATATTCCTAAAGCCCGACACGGGTCCTTCTCTCGAACATGCCCGTTACAGACTGGTCAACGATAAAGAATGGAATTGCTGGGTCGTTGATTAGTTTTGATATGTCCGTCACCATAGCGCCCGCCTTTGCAGGCCCGCCAATTCCAGAGAGGTCTACAACTCGATCCGTACCGTTTTCGATACGAATTAGGCCAAACGTAAGCTCACGCTGCTGCGATTCATCGAGCACCGACACGGAAGACAGCCGAGAGAGCTTAAGCTGCCTGGACAACTTTCCACAAGTTGCATCAGCAGCGTAACCAATCTTGTTCACCAACCCCTCAAGCAAAGGAAGAATGCTTGGCTTTTCATCCGTTTTCGACATATTTAACAGCAGCATCTCATCCTGCGAAAACGCCAGTTGAGAACCCGATCTGACCTCCTTTGCGCCAGTAATAATCAAACGGTCTCCATCCACCTCAATCAGCTGTTTCTTGTAGATCTTCGACCTCGTGATACCGACGTACTCCAGGCCCTCCTTCTCCGCAAGTCCCCTCGCATACTCGCTAAGCGCTGCCGAGTCTCCCTCGATGCGTGCCGCAAGCCACACGGGAACCTGAGAGAACCGGAACACCGGCTTACCTTTCTTTTTGGCCTCATAGATAAAGAAATACGCAAACTGCTGGCTCGAAAAACCGCCGTATTGTTTGGCGTCGAGCCCCTGTTTGGTCGACAACTCAAGCTTTGCGCCCATCTTGGGATCACGCGGCGAGTAAATCGTTGCCTTCCAGAACGCGCCCGTATCCTCCTGCGGCATCCTCGAGATGTAGCACTGGCGGTAGTTGAGCGCACGGCGAATGCCCTCGACCTCTGCCGCTGCGTTCCAGCCGTCCGGAAGATACTTTCCCCTATAACGTTTGACTTCGTCGTCCTCGGTCCAGGCATCGTCAAAGACCTCACCCGTCTCGGGGTCAAAACCCGCAGTCATAAAACTATTGACGACAAATCCGGCCGATCCAGGCATGCGATGGGTTTTCTTAAACAGCTCGGACTGCTCGCGCACGTATTTCTTAATCACGTGCGAGTAGCCAATGGGGTTCTCATACATTCCGGGGTGGCGCATCTGAATAAACAGCCCCAAGCGGCATGCCAGATAGGCATCATGCGCATGATGGAAATCATTGGCTTCGCGGCATTTGACCAAGCCAGCTGCCTCACGAAGGTTGTGCGACACACTCGCCTTAACGGGAACGATCTTCGTCCCCTCATCGGCATAACGTGCCTCAAGCAACGCCTGCGCCATCTTGACCATCTGGCTCGTCTCCACGAGCTGACGCGCGACAAAGCCCTTCATAGCGTTCTCGTTTATGGAAGAACGCAGCAGGTTGCGATACTTTTTATCGCCAATGAGCTTCGCCTGATGCAGCTGTTTCCACGTCTCGCCCATCTTCCAGCGAATGCTCTTATCAATCAAAAGCTGGTCGGTCTTGTGCTGATTTTCCTCGCGATACACCAGCGCCTTGTTTTCGAGACTGTCGTCCTTAATGTAGGCGCGCGGAATGATATGGTCGACCTCATACTCGCCCGAGCCCGCCATAAGTTTATTGAGATCGATAGCGCGGCCGGAATACAGGCATTTTCCGTTTTGCATCAAATAGAGGGTCAGGCGCTCGTCAAGGTCTACATTGGCTGCCTTGAGCTCTTTAAAATCGTCCATAACAGCCAGGTTGCCGCCCTCGGCCTTGAACGCCTTGAGAGCGTCCTCGATGGCGTCCCAGCGCTTCGTAGTCCGCTTGCCCTTTTTCTTTTCGTCCTCGTCGCGAGTCACCTCAACAAAAACGTTAGCCGGCGCGTGCCCCGCAATCCTTGCGATTTCGTCAACAATGCGAATCGCTTGATTCAGGCTGCGACGAATCGCCGGAGATCCGGGAAGCTCATTTACGCCTAGAGTCTTCTCATGTTCGGCATAGTATTTGCGATTGTGCTCATCCACTTTTTCCTGGAAGCCCAGTGTGTTGTCGTGGAGAATCTCCATCATCACCATGGTCTCGCCCAGGCGACGCTCGGAGCTGGGGTTTCCCTCTCGCAGCACGTCCATGATGCTCATAGAGCGACCAGCTTGCGTATCAATCCTGATGCCCGTCAGGAACTTCTCCGACAGACGTCCCCAACCAGTCAGGCGCTTTTTGCAGATCTTTTTAATCTGCTCGGCATCGAGCATTCCGTTGCCACTGGGGCCAAACTCATCCTGCAGTTTTTCCTTAAGGATCGAGCGGTCCTCGAACAACGTGTTCCAAAGAATGATCTTTTCGATAACCGGATACTCGGCGCGGCTCAACTCATCCACGCCAAAGATATCCTTGGCAAAGAAGATGTACGAGCCCATCTTTGATTCAAGGCCGCTCTCACCCTGGCCACCGCGGACAACCGGATTTGTCGCGTCGCCCTCTTTTACCAGCCAGTCGGCAATCATCTTGTAGGTAACGCGACGTTTTTTATGGAAAAGCTCATGGACAATGCCTTCGCGCTGCGCGGCATCCAGGCGCTGCCAATCGTCACCATCTTCGGACCAGCGAACACCATTGAGTTCATTCAGAACGCAGAACTCCTCATAGAGCAGAGACTGCTTGGGAAGCACCTTTTCACCAGCAAGATACGTGCAATCGCCCGTCATGCGCAGAATAAAGTTCTCGGCGCTCTTGTTCTTATCGATCACGGTATCCCAGTTCCAAGGCGTGATCGTCGCATCTTCCATGCCGGGCTTACGCTCGGACCATTGGAATCGGTGGTTGCCATGTTTGTCCTGGGCAGCATTTTTAGGCGTCAGCGGTCCCACATAGTACGGAATACGGAACGTGACCAGGCTCTCGATCTTCGCTGCATCGTCCTTGAGGAACGGATAGAAGCGGCCCTGGTTTTTGAGAATAGCCTGCAACTCCTCAAGATGCAGCTGATAGTAGATGGCACCGTTATCACTCGTCTTAAGGCGACGCAAAAAGC
This sequence comes from Collinsella sp. SGI.033, assembly GCF_050315135.1. NCBI lineage: Bacteria > Bacillati > Actinomycetota > Coriobacteriia > Coriobacteriales > Coriobacteriaceae > Collinsella > Collinsella sp. SGI.033. The sequence goes on along the minus strand of NZ_JBNPOK010000004.1, from coordinate 82,128 downwards.
GTTGTTTGTCGAATGCGTCCATCATGGCAATATAGCGCTCATCCGTCTCCGCACCCGTTCCCGCAAAGAGCTTCTTTACGGATTTAGCGAAGTCATCATAGGATAGTTTATGCAGGTCATATGCGGTGTAACCCTGTGCCTTAGAGGCATCGTAGTCGCGCGAGGGGTCATCGCTATTCGAATCGTGATAGGTTGCGCCGCGGAAGAAAGACTCATATGAGCCGGGAGCATATTCGTGGACCAAAGTCTTGAGTCGATCAAGATCATTCGCGTAACAATTATATTTTTCGATCATGTTGACCGAGATTGTCTGGCCCTCAGCATAGGACAAAAGCCCCTGCAGCACGTAAGCAGAGTAAACACCGCAAACGGACTCAAGAAGCTCGACGCAGTCATCGGGACATGCGGCCTGCAGCGCTTCTAACTTCTCGTCATCCGAAAACGCGAGCTTAGTTGCCTCGCACTCAAACTCGCCAAACACATCTTTGAACTCGCATTGGAGACCGACGACAGCGCTCGACAAACCCTTCGCCAGCTTTTTGTTCGCAGCCGCATCCGCAGTATCCACTTTAACAAGCGCCTGAATGTCTTTTGCCTTTTGCGAACGAGAAGATCGCTCATCAGCCAAGATCTTCGCTACAGAGAGTTCATCAAGCTTCGCGAACTCATATTCTCTCGATTCACACCATGCCTTCAGAGCGCCATTGAGATTCTTAAGGGCATCGGATGTCTTTGCCGTCTTTGCCGTCAGCTTCTCCCCCTGGCGCAAGAAGTTACCGCGATGCTTAACGATGTTATGAATTGCGAGATACACCAATCGAAGATCGGCCTGCTCATCGGTGTCCATAAGGTAAGTGCGCAGATGATAGATGGTCGGGAAGCGATCGTAGTAATCGGCCTTCGTGAAGTCCTTGGTAAAGATCGGATCGCCCTCAATGGTCCGCGACTGGTTAAGTCGCATGAAAAAGCCCGGATCAACCTCGCTCATCGCAGGCTCGAACAGCTTTTGCAGCAAGTCGAGGCGCCAGCGGCGGCGCACGTAACGGCGACGCTGTCCACGATGAACGCGCGCCTCGGACGCCGGCTGTGCGCTATCGAACAAACGACTGCCCCACGTCGGCTGTTTCTTAAAATGCAGGAGCTTGCCCTGGGCATCGGTCACCGCCCAACCAACGGAGCCGGTTCCCATGTCGAGGCCGATATTGTAGTCGCCAGAGTAGTTTCTTAAATTCATGTCGACCAGCCCTTCCGCGCTGTGTTACAGTTGCCTTGTCGATTACCAGTTACATCGACACTGCGAGTCAAAATACGGCTTTGCCAAAAATGCCTTCCTTGGAAGGCGTCCCGTAGGGGACAATTTGACTTGCCAGAGGGGTTCCATTCGGGACCCCTCTTTTTTGATGCTACTACCGCGAACGGACATTTTTTAATAGCTATCGGCAAACGTAATGTTGCTCAACGTTCGTGCTATGAGCGTGAGCGTTTAATGGAGTGCCTGCGGGTCCTGCCGCCGCACAAAAACGGGGCGGCCCGCACCCCTGCGAGCCGCCCCGTAGCCCTAACCTTCAAGTTACAGCGCCAACCGGCACTACTCCCCTACTTACCAAATAGCGCGCCGAACAGGCCCTTGCGTTTGGACTTTTCTTCTCGGTAGGAGCCCTCGACTACCGCTGCCACCTGACGCGGTTGCCCGCCGCCTCCATGGCGCACGATCTGGTACAGAAACGGCGATTTAACGTATTTGACCTCGATGGGCGTGGCGTGCACGGTGCTTTCGCTCGACAGCACCACGTTGGGATTGAGCGGTGCCACCACATGTGTCTCGCGCTTGTCGCTAAACACTACCGCGGCCGCGCGGCCCGTCTGGCCGTTTACGGCAATGCGCACCTGCTCGCCATCGCGACTGTCCGACGCGGGACGATCGACAAAGTAGACCGGCACCATCACCAGACCATCCTTGTGTTTGCGGGCCTTGCGCGCCCACGTGCGGATACTCTTTTTATTGAGCCCCAGCACCGCCTCGGCATCGTTTCCGGCAACATCGAGCGCCAGCTTATCAATGACCACCTGGTCCTTGGTAGACGCATCGACGGAGACAACGCGGAAGTCGCCTTCCTGCATGGCGGGATCGAACGGCCCCACCTTGCCAAAGTCCCACGGCTCCAAAATGCCCATAAGACGAACGTCCAGGTAGTTTGCCCGCGGATATGCCCAGTCGAGCACCTCGTAGTACACCAAGGTCTCCTTGCTCAGCCCCTTGCCCGGGAAGGACGCCATCATGCGCAAATCCGCGAGCGCCATGGGAAAGTAGAAGAGCATCATGTCGTTTTGGATCGCGTCTTCTACATCGTGACCGGCAAAGGCTTCCGCATACTGGTGCACCAGCTGCAGCGCGTTGGCACGTGCCTGCTGCGGCGAGATTTCGCAGGGAATACCCTGCTCGGGTACATACTCCGCACCAACGCCCATGGTCAGGCGCTTGCTAAAGGTACCGGGCTTGAGTAGGTCTGCAACGCCGATCTTATTGCCGCAGGACGGGCATTCAAACACGCGCTGCGTTGACTCGCCTTCGAAGGATGCGCCACAGAAGGGGCACGGGATGCTCACGTGCGTGGCCTCCTGGAACTCCTGCGCCGTGCCGCGGTCCTCCCACAGTAGATGCTCCAGAACCGACTGGTTGCGCCAGTGCGCATGAAAGAAATACCAGTCGGGGTCCACCGGGCGCTCGAGCTGCGACACATGGGTGAGCTTAAGCAACCCATCGACAACCGTCAGCGGCGCATGGCGAATGCCCAGGGCGCTCTTGGGCTCCCCCGCATCGGCCTGCCACGGAACGACCGTGCCGCAATAGGCGCACTCAAAGCTGCGTTTAGCCTGGTGCGAGTACATAGGGCCTCCGCAGTTTTGGCATTTAATGGCAAACATCTCGTCCATGGATACATCCTCCTTTACGCAGGGGCTGTCGACATTAAGTATGTCGGGCAGGCAGGCACAAGCCCATACCCATGTGGCCCAAAATGGAGCACCCGGTCGGACAAGAAGCCCCGATCGTTAGCTCCAGCAGACCATTGCTGCATTTTCTGAGCATCGGCGCACGGCGCGCCCATGCGAGCTACACTATCCCCTTAAACGAGGATGCGAGGAGGTACGCCATGCTATTTGTAAATCGGCTGGTACATACACTTGTTCCCGGCAGCGAGGGCGAGCCGGTCGATGCATCTTGTCGCACCAACGCGGGCTTTGCCGCAAGCCTCATCTGCATTGGCCTCAACATTACCCTGTGCCTGGCCAAGGGCATCGCGGGTCTGCTCGCCGGCTCTGTCTCGCTTGTCGCCGATGCCTTTAACAACCTCTCCGACGCCTCGAGCAACATTGTGAGCTTGCTCGGGTTCCGCCTTGCCAGCCGCCCGGCAGACGAAGGCCACCCCTATGGCCACGGCCGTTACGAATACCTCGCCGGCTTGTTTGTCGCCGTCCTCGTTTGTGCCGTCGGCATCAACCTGGTGCTCGAGTCCATTACCAAGATCATCAAGCCCTCCCCCACCGCCTACACGCTGGTCTCCCTAGCAGCCCTCGTCTTGTCCATGCTCGTCAAATTATGGATGGCCGCATTCAACCGCGCGCTGGGCAACCGCATCGACTCGGAGACGCTCATCGCCACGGCGCAGGACTCCAAAAACGACGTCATCACCTCGGGCTCGGTCTTGGCGGCGGCGCTTATTTCGCAGACGACCGGCTTTGACCTCGATGGCTGGGCAGGCCTGGGTGTGGGCATCTTCATTTGCATCAGCGGCATGGGCCTGGTGCGCGACGCCATCAGCCCGCTGTTGGGACAAGCGCCCGACCCCAAGCTCGTCCAGGAAATCCGCGACAGGATCATGTCGTACCCCCAGGTCTTGGGCACACACGACCTCATGGTGCACGACTACGGCCCCGGCCGTCAGTTTGCCAGCGCACACGTGGAAATGCCCGGCGAGGGCGATGCCTTTGAGCACCACGAGATCCTGGACACCATCGAACACGACATCAAACGCCAGATGGGCATCGACATCACGCTGCACTGCGACCCCATCGCCACCACCGGCGACGACCTGCGCGGCTGGGTCAAGCGTGGCGTCATACAGATCGATCCCGCGCTCTCCATCCATGACCTGCACGAACACGATGGCTTTGTGTCATTTGACCTGGTGCGTCCCGACGGCTTTCGCATCTCCGACGACGAGCTGTTGGAGCGCGTAACGCATATCGTGCACGAGCGCAGGCCCGATGCATCATGCGTTGTCACGTTTGACTCGGGCTTTAGCTCGCCCGACCGTCCGGCAGAACAGTTGTAGCCCCGCTCCGCTCGGCCGCTAGTTTCCCCGCGCGCCCGAAATGCCGTTTTGCAGGGCATCCCAGGCGTTCGTTGCCATATCGCCCAGATTCTGAGCAGTATCACCGAGGTTCTGGGCTGTGTCGCCCAGCTCTTGGGCCTTATCCCCAAGCTCCTGCGCCTTGTTGCTCAGGTCCTCCAGCGTGTTGGAGCTCGAGCTGTCCGTGGTGCCCTGGTCGCCGGACGCGTTGCTCGACGAGCTGTCCTTGCGCGTGAGCTGAATCTCAAGGTTGCCGTCACCGTTGTAGTAGGCAGATGTGACGACCCAGTTGGCATCGACGACGGGCGTCGAGCCGTCGTCGGTCAGAATCACGGCATTCGAAAGATCGGCCCCGCGCGACTTGAGGAGCTTCTTGGCGTTTGACCAGTACTGACCCGGGATATCGCTCAGGTCGACGGTGCCGGACTGGGCAGTCTCGGTCTGCTCGGCCGTGGTATCAGTCGTGGCGCCCCGCTTGTTGAGCATGCCCGACACGATGGCAAACACAACCGACAAGGCAAAGAAGATCGCCAGCACGATGAGGATCTTCTTAATCACGCTCGACGAACGCGAAGGCTTCTTCTCCTCGTCCTCGCCATACTGGGGGATGGACTTGGGATACTCACGATACGGCTCGCGCGCGTATCGGTCGTGCGACTCGTAGCGCGGTTGTGCCGTGCGCGGCATATACGTGGTCTGCTGAGGCTGCGGAATGGGATTTTGCGGCAGGTCATCATAAGGGTCTACCGCCGCGTTGCCGTAGGGGTTCTGCGATGAGACACCATGCGGGTCCTGCGCCGCGTTTCCGTAATTCACAACGCGCGTGGGATCGGCCGACACCTGCGTCGTATCGGGGGCAGCGTAGCCGGGATTCGGCACGACGCGGGTCTCATCGGCGCCATTGCCCGTCCGCGGGGAGCCGTAGCCACCCATTACGGTCGTCTTGTCCTGGTCCATGCAACGATTCCTTTCCGTCGCCCGTAAGCATCAAGTTATCCATGCATTCTACCCGCGCAAAAGCCTATGATGGACAAAGCCCGCCGGTATCTACAAGACATGCGCGGCCGACGGTCACAAGCGAATCGAGGATATGTCATGGCAAAAAGCAAGCTCATCAAGGACACGACGCGTGCCGAGCGTGAGGAGATCATTAAACTGGCGCTCGCTGACTGCGGCAACGGCAGCTGCGACAACTGCGGCAGCTGCAGCTTGGGAGCCGGCGATCCGTACGGTACCTACCAGCCCTACATTGACGGCGAGATGGAAATCGCCGACATCAACATGATGGTCGCCGAGCGCAACGCCAAACTTTTCGGCCTCCAGCGCGGCTAACGACCTCTTCTTGGGCTGTGAACCATAAAATGCGCCCATCTACTACGTTTAACCCAAGGGTGCCAACCATAGCCATATTTGTGTTAACAAAACCGCAGGTAAACGTCTTGCCAGATTGTTAAAAAACGCTCCATGGTCGGTCCAACCCTGGCAAACGTAGTAGATGGGCGCTTTTCGTGGCGCGGCTGGCCCAGACAGCTTGTCTCGGAGCCAATTTGCATCAAAAAGTCCCCGACGGCGCTGCGTTTTGCGCCACCGGGGACTGTTCAGTTCACTCCCTGTTGCTTTGCCCTACTCGTTGGGCACATGCGTGGCGCAAGGATACTCAGGCGTCACATCCTGACCGCAGGAATAGCTCGAATCTTGTAGTACGCCGACCTCGTCACCTGTTCCGAACGATACGGAGGAACGTAGCTATCGGTATAGGTACGCACAAAGCCCCGCCGGGCCTTGGTAGGCGCGGCGGGGCGGGCAGGCAGCTAGGGGCAACAGGCTTAGAACAGGCCGGTGATGTTGCCGTCGTTGTCGACGTCGATATTCTCGGCCGCGGGAACCTTGGGCAGGCCAGGCATGGTCAGAACGCTGCCGGTCAGCGCGACCACAAAGTGGGCACCGGCGGAAACCTTGAGCTCGCGCACGGTGATGCGGAAGTTCTCGGGCGCGCCCAGAGCCTTGGCGTTATCGCTGAAGCTGTACTGGGTCTTGGCGACGCACACCGGCAGGTTACCAAAGCCGTTCTCGCGCAGCTCGGCGAGCTGGCGCTTGGCAGCCGGCGTAAAGTCGACGCCATCGGCGCGGTAGACCTTGGTGGCAACGGCCTCCAGGGCGTCGGCCACATCGGTACCGTCCTCGTAGGCAAACTTGAGCTCGCTCGGCTGCTCAATCAGGCGCATGACCTCATCGGCCAGGTCGAGCGCACCCTCGCCGCCCTTGGCCCAAACCTCGGACAGCTTAACGTTGACGCCGAGCTTCTGGCACTCGGACTCGATGAGCGCAAGTTCGGCCTCGGTGTCCGTCGGGAAGCGGTTGATGGCGACCACGCAGGGAAGACCATAGACGTTCTGGATGTTGTCGACGTGACGCAGCAAGTTGGGCATGCCGGCCTTAAGGGCCTCGAGGTTCTCGTCGTTGAGGTCGGCCTTGGCGACACAGCCGTTGTACTTAAGCGCGCGGGCGGTGGCGACGACCACGACGGCGCTGGGGCGAACGCCCGTCATGCGGCACTTGATGTCCAGGAACTTCTCGGCACCAAGGTCGGCGCCAAAGCCGGCCTCGGTAATCGCGACGTCACCAAAACGCATGGCCATGCGGGTGGCCATGATGGAGTTGCAGCCGTGGGCGATATTGGCGAAGGGACCGCCGTGGACAAACGCGGGCGTGCCCTCGAGCGTCTGCACCAGGTTGGGCTTGAGCGCATCCTTAAGCAGCGCGGCCATGGCGCCCTGGGCCTTAAGGTCGCGGGCGCGGACGGGCTCGCCGGCATAGCTGTAGCCGACAACGATCTCGCCCAAGCGCTCTTTGAGGTCGTTGATGCTCGTGGACAGGCACAGGATTGCCATGACCTCGGAGGCAACGGTGATATCGAAGCCGTCCTCGCGCGGCACGCCCTGGGCCTTGCCGCCGATGCCATCGATAACATGGCGCAGTTGACGGTCATTCATGTCGACGACGCGCTTCCAGGTGATGCGCTTAACATCGATGCCGAGCTGATTGCCCTGCTGAATATGGTTGTCGAGCATGGCTGCCAGCAGGTTGTTGGCGGCACCGATAGCATGGAAGTCACCGGTAAAGTGCAGGTTGATGTCCTCCATGGGGATGACCTGGGCCCAGCCGCCGCCGGCGGCACCGCCCTTTACGCCAAAGACGGGGCCGAGCGAAGGTTCGCGCAGGGCAACGGCGCTCTTGACGCCGCGACGACGCAGACCGTCGGCCAGACCGATGGTCGTGGTGGTCTTGCCCTCGCCTGCGGGCGTGGGATTGATAGCGGTCACGAGGACAAGCTTGGCCTGGTGATCGGTCGGCTCGTTGAGCAGGGAATAGTCGACCTTAGCCTTGTCGAAGCCGTACGGAATCAGGTGCTTAACGTCGACGCCGGCGTTCTTGGCCACCTCGGTAATGGGCAGCGGCGTGACGGAACGTGCGATTTCGATGTCAGTAGGCATGGGCGGTCCTTTCGTTACCGGATGAGAAAAAGACCAATTCAGCATAGCACGGGCGCGCAATAGTAAAACACCCGTAACCGATGAACGGCGATATGTTTATCCAATGCCCAGCGATAGCCTAACAGCCCGCCAAAACAAAGCGCCCTAAACGGTAGGTTCAATCCCCAGGTGTTCAAAGGTGCGCAGGGTTGCCTGGCGACCCTGCGGTGTGCGAATCATCAATCCGCACTGCAACAGGTAGGGTTCGTAGACATCTTCGAGCGTACCCGGATCCTCGCCCACCGCACTAGCAAGCGTGGTTAAGCCAACGGCACGGCCGGAGAACGTCTTGGCGAGCGTCTCCAAGATGCGAATGTCCATCCAGTCCAGACCAAGCTCATCAATCTCAAAGAACTCGAGCGCCTGACGGCAGATATCAAGCTCAATAGGACCGTTGCCGCGCACCTGGGCGTAATCGCGCACGCGCTTGAGCAAGCGGTTGGCAAGACGCGGCGTACCACGCGAGCGCGAGCCGATCTCGAGCGCGCTCGGATGGTCTATTGTCACGCCCAAAATGGTTGCCGAGCGCGTCACGATCTGAGCAAGCTCCTCGACCGTGTAGTAGTCCAGGCGATACGAAATACCAAAACGGTCGCGCAGCGGGCCGGTCAGCATACCCGAGCGGGTCGTTGCCGCCACCAGCGTAAACTTGGGGATATCCAGGCGAATCGAGCGCGCCGCCGGACCTTTGCCAATCACGATATCGAGCGCAAAGTTCTCCATCGCGGGATACAGGACTTCCTCGACCGAACGGTTGAGGCGGTGGATCTCGTCGATAAACAGCACGTCACCCGGCTGCAAGTTGGTAAGGATGGCCGCCAGGTCGCCGGTGCGCGCGATGGCTGGGCCACTCGTCGTCTTAATCTGAGCGCCCAGCTCGTTGGCGATAACGGTGGCCAGCGTGGTCTTGCCCAGACCCGGAGGGCCCGAGAAGATCACGTGGTCGAGCGTCTCGCCACGGCTCTGCGCCGCCTCGATCAGCACGCGAAGGCTCTGCTTGATATGCTCCTGACCGCAGTAGTCGTCCAGGCGCTGGGGACGCAGGGTACGGTCGACATCGAGGTCCTCGGGCGTCAGCTCCGAGCCCACCATGCGCTCGCCATGCGCCATGGATGCCGCCGGCGAGCTGCCGGGCGTCGCCCACAGGTCCTGAGAGTCATCGGCTTCCCACATCACGCATCCATTCCGAGTCGCTTAAGCGCCGCGCCGAGCAGATCCTCGACACGCATATCCTGCCCATCATACCCGCTCAGAGCGACATCGGCCTCCTGCGGGCTAAAGCCCATGGAAAGGAGTGCCGCACGGGCATCATCGATGGCCGAGGGAGCGGCAGCAGGCACGGGCATCGCAACCTGTCCGGGAATCACGTCGACCGGCACAAAGCCCTTATCCTTAGCAAAGGTACTCTTGAGCTCCAGAATGAGGCGCTGAGCTGTCTTTTTACCCACACCGGGTACCTTGGCCATGCCCTTGTCGTCCTCGGCCATCACCAGCGAATACAGCTGCCCCACGGTATAGGTGGAAAGCACGGCGAGCGCCAAGCGCGGGCCAACGCCCGAGACGGACACGAGCCGGTCGAACATTGTGCGCTCGTCCTTTGAGGAAAATCCGAAAAGTGTCATGGCGTCCTCGCGCACCTGCATGCGCGTGTAGAGGCGGACCTCGCCGCCGGGCGTCGGCAACGCGGCCGCAGTGCTGCCCGAGATGCCGAGCTCAAAGCCCACGCCCGACACATCGACGATAGCAGAGCTCATCGTGGCCTCGACAAGCGTTCCGTGGAGCTGGGAGATCATCAGTATCCGGTTCCTCTCTGTTGATAGAACTCGCCGCCGGTAAGCGCGCGGGTGCGGCTGAGGTTAACGTGGCAGATGGCGCAGGCCAGGGCATCGGCGGCATGGTCGGGGTGCGGGTCGTGATCGAGCTGCGTGAGCGTACGCACCATGTAGGCGACCTGCCGTTTGTCTGCAGCGCCGGTGCCCACAACAGCCTGCTTAATCTGCATAGGCGTGTATTCGCCAATCTCGAGCGCGCACTCCGAAAGCGCCACAAGCGCAGCGCCGCGGGCATGCGCCGTGGGGATGGCCGAACGAACGTTGGCGCCAAAGTAGATGCTCTCGATAGCAGCGGTATCGGGACGATAGCGTTCGACAACGCCCTTGAGGTCGCGGGCGATATGCGACAGGCGCACCGCGAGCGGACTTCCAGCACTGGTCTCGATGCAGCCATAGGCACGACAGCGAACCTCGCCACGTCGCTCCTCGATAATCCCCCACCCCGTATGGGCCAAACCAGGGTCGATACCCAAGATAACCAAGCCAACCTCCCCTCGCCACAAGCGCAGCGCAAGGCAAGGCCCCACGCACTATTCACGAACGTCTGTTCTAGAATAACACAACAGCGACCGTATCTGGCAAGCAAGGTCGAACCATAGGTTGAGCATAAGTCAGCGAGCGAGTCTCTGCCGTGGCAAGGTGTCGCGAAAGAGGAGCGCCGCGTACTTCTGTACGCAAGCGACGGTTTGAGCGGCAGATGGCCCGGCAGGGGCTCGCGTAGCGTCGACTCGTTACGCGGTTTGGCAAAACCGCGTAACCTTGGCCCCATCCCCAGTTTAGTTCTGCGAGAAAAAAGGAAACTGACGGGGATCCACCGGCGGATGTGGCATCGGCGTGCCCTGGGGCCCGCCCTGCGGTCCGCCCTGGCCGCCCATCATCCTTTCGATGGCGTCCTGGACCTCGCCCTCGAACTTTTTCATTCCCTCGTGCAAACGACGCTGACCGTCCTCAGAGCGCAGCTCCTCCATCTGCTCGGGCGAAATACCCAACAGCTCACCCAACAGACCCATCATCTCACCGCGCATGCGATCGCCCGTATCGCTATCGGCAAAGCGGCGCACTTCGGCGCGCGCCAGTGAATCAACCGTCATGCGCTCCTTGCCGTTGAGCCCCAAATCGGACCACGCAAGCATGTACGGCCAAGCGCGCTCGGCAAACGAACGGGCCGAAACGATCGGCGCCGTCGGCAACATGCGACGGGCAGCCTCACCCTGTCGAACGAGCATCAGCAGCAGCGAGCAGGCCTCAGGCTTGCCAGCGGCCATCGGGATGTCGTCGAAAGATCGATTGCGGTCCACGTGCGCCTCGAGCGCGCCATCGACCTCACCCGGCTCAAGCCCGCCGAGCAGCTGTGCCGCGCGGTCGAGCATATCGACCGGACCGTCGAGCGTCGAGAGCGCCTGCGCCAGCACTCGCTCCATACAATCTTCCACCGCGTTGAGCGTCACGAGCTCTTGGGGCACCACGGCAGACGTGCGGTTGCGCACGCGCGCCACAAACTCAAGCGTCGACAGGTACACATCGCCAAAGGGCGCAAAGTCGCCCTGGTAGCCGCCGGACAGTGCGGGCGCCGCTAGCGCGTACTCGGTCTTGGAGAGCGGGCTCAACGCCATGGCGCCCAGCTCGAGCGCCGTATCCTCGAGCATCAGGCCCAGTGCACGCGAGCGCAGACGCTCGGCATCGCCCGCCGACACGTCGCGATCGAGCACACGCGCCGCATCCGGTGCATCGCGCTCGACGGTGCGAATGTGCAGGCGCTCGGCAATCGCGCGGACGGCGGCACAGCGGGCAGCCTCGGCCTCTTCCTGAGCCGGCGTAAAGATACGGTTGCGCCCCAGCACAAGGCCAATCACATTACGCGGGCCCAGAGCGTCAACGGCAAGTGCCGCCAGCAGGGACGACGTCAAGTCGCCCTCGAGTGCCACCACAGCACGCGACGCGCCGCGAGCGCGGGCATTGTCGCGCACGGCGAGCACCAGCGCCTGCCACAGCCACTCCTCGGAACGAAACTCGGGCAGTTCGTGATCTTCCAGGGCATCGAGCATCACGCCGCGCTGAATCTCCTGAACCAGCAGGCTCTCCTCAAAACACGGCGCCTGGGCCACCACGCGACCGCAGTCGTCGAGCACAAACGAACCGCCGGTATATACCGACTCGTCGTACGCACCGACCGGCGCCATGCAGGCAAACCACACGCTGCGCTTAGATGCGATCTTGCGGTAGGCACCGCTGCGAACGGCGGCGATGGCGGCAGTCTCGCGGTCGGTCATGTCAAACGCGTTGAATTGGAAATACGCAATAAGGTCAACACCGGTCGGCAACATCTCGAGTTCGCGGTCCAAGTCAAAAATCACGGCGATGCGCACGCCGTCCACGTCGAACACCGGCGGCGCCCAACGCGTGTCGTTGTTCTCGCCACGCTGCAGGGCAATGCTCGATCGCGCCGGCACCACATGACCGTCCTTGAGCATCATGTAGTCGAGCAGCGGCTGGCCCTCAAACGAAACCGCCGCGGGCACGATGCAGATCGTATCGAGCTCTTGGATACGCTCGGCAACACCGGTCAGGCCTGTCAGCATGTCGTGCTCAAAGTCGGCAGTACCCATCAGGCCGCCGGGCAGAGCACCCATAAAGAGCGGAGCCGGGACGCACAGCACGCGCGCCCCGCGCTCGTGGGCCAGACGAGCCTGGTCCTCGATGCGACCGCAAATGCCCTCAATATCACCCAGGCGCATATCGATCTGTGCAAGTGCGAGCTTCATGGCCCAGCCCTTTCCGTCGTAAACCATCGAAACCGTAGTAAAAGCGCCGGCCGCATAATGCAGCCGGCGCTTGCATGTGCATATGCTAGCTATGATACCCCGAGCGGGGGCGCGCTCCTAGAACGTCGCGGACCACAGCCCATGCAGGTTGCAGTAGGCATAGACGGTACCGGTCTTGGAGCCGCCAGCGAAAAACGTCGCGGGCTTCATGCCGGGCTCAAGGTAATGGACCTCCAGGCGGCCCTCGGCCTCAAGCGCGATCCATTCGATGTAGTGCTCGGGCAGCATGGGGTGCTCCGTCGAGCCCACGCGCGCGCGAATGACGTGGCCGTCGCGCTCGATCTCGACAACAGGCACGTGCTTCTCGTGCGCCGCATCCTCGGTGTTTGCCGTCAGCTCCGTGCAGCCGGCAGGGGACGCAACGTCGTCGCCAAGAGCGGCAACGAGCTTGCCGTCGGAGTCTTTAAAGAATTTCGCCATGATGTTCTCCTTTGCTGATGTGCCAATGTTCTCGTTAGTTCTTATGCCCAAAGAGCGCCGAACCATCCATGGCATTGCAAATGAACACATAACGGGTGAGGCAAGCGGTCGGGCCAGGACGAACCGGCGACCTGGCCCAGCCCGGCAGCCCCATCCCGCGCGCAGCTAGCGACCGTCGCCACCGAGCAGCGCCAGAACATCCTCGCGGGTAAACAGCGCCGACGAGATGCCATCGCCGCCGAGCACACTGTTGACCAGGTCGCGCTTGGACTCCTGCATCTGCATGATGCGTTCCTCGATCGTGTCCTTGGCGATGAGCTTGTACACGGTCACGGTGTGCTGCTGGCCAATGCGGTGGGCGCGGTCGGTCGCCTGGTCCTGCGCCGCCACGTTCCACCACGGGTCGTAGTGGATGACCACGTCGGCAGCCGTCAAATTAAGGCCCACGCCGCCCGCCTTGAGCGAAATCAAGAACACCGGCACCTCGCCCGCTTGGAACTGCGCAACCATCTTGGCGCGGCTCTCTTTAGACGATGCGCCCGTAAGCTTAAGGAAGGCGATATCCTCCTTGGCCAGGCGCTTGCCGATGATATCGAGCATGCCCGTAAACTGGCTGAACAGCAAGATGCGATGACCGCCGTCGAGCGCGCCGTGGACGAGCTCCATACACGTATCGAGCTTGGCGCTTCCGGCCTTGTAGTCCGCGTAATGCAGATGAGGATCACAGCAGATCTGGCGCAGCTTGGTGAGCTCGGCAAGTACCTTGAGCTTATCTTTTTTGAACTCCCCGGCCTCGCGGTGCTGCACTTGCTGGGCAATGCGGTCCTGGTTGGCCAGGTAGAGCTTGCGCTGCTCGCCGGTGAGTTGCGCCATCACCGTATCCTCGATCTTCTCGGGCAGGTCGGCCACCACGTCTTCCTTGACGCGGCGCAGCACAAACGGCGACACGAGCGCCTGTAGGCGAGCGGCGCTGTCACCCTCGGCGTGCTCGACCGGGCTTTCGAAGCGCTTGGCAAACGACTCGCGCGTGCCGAGCAGGCCCGGCATCAAAAAGTCGAAGATGCTCCAGAGCTCGGACAAGCGGTTTTCGATGGGCGTACCCGTCAGGGCAAAGCGCACACCGGCCGGCAGACGCTTTGCGGCGCGAGCCACCTGCGTGAGCGGGTTTTTAATGTACTGGGCTTCATCCAGCACCACGCGGGCAAAGTCCTGCTCGACGTACTCGTCGATATCGCGGCGCATGAGGTCATACGACGTCACGACCACGTTATGCTCGGCCACGCCGGCAATTTGCACGCGACGCTGGGCCTTGGTGCCCACAATGGCGCACACATCAATCGACGGGGCAAAGCGCTCCAGCTCGGCAGTCCAGTTGTACACGAGCGACGCAGGGCACACCACAAGCGTGGGCTTAGCGTCCCCCGCCTCCACGCGCGCCAGGATATGCGCGATCATCTGGAGCGTTTTGCCCAGGCCCATGTCGTCGGCCAAGATGCCGCCAAGGCCCAGGTGTTCGAGCGAACCGAGCCACTGGTAGCCATCGACCTGGTAGCCACGCAGCGTGGCCTTGAGCGAGGCCGGCACCGTAAAGTCCATCTTGCCGAGCGTGTCCAGGCGCTCGACGGTGCGACGGAATGCAGCGTCGCGATCGGCTTCGAGCGCGGACGTGCGCGCAAGCATGCTGTCGACGAACAGGGTACTCGACGCGGGAAGCGACACGCCGTCGAGCAGGTCGACAGCATCGACCCCCAGATCCTCGGCAAGACCAAACGCGGCGCGCGCTCCCTCGTCCAGGCGAATGATGTCGCCCGACGTGAGACGAGCAAACGTCTGGTGACGCTTGTAGGAATCGAGGTAGATGGCAAGGTCTGCCGCCGAAAGGCCGCTCGCGCCCAGTTCGACGTCGAGCAGGTTACTCTTGACGGTGGCGCGCACCGAAAGCTTGGGCGCAGGGCGGACCGAGATCTGGCGCAGGCGGTCGCTGAGCATGACCTCGCCCAGCTCGGACAGGGCAGACAGGCCCTCAGTCAGCAAGTGGAACAGGCTCTCGTCATCGCGTTCCTCAAACGCCAGGCCACCCTCGTAAAAGTCGAAATACAGAGCCGCCGTATCCATAACGCGAAACTCTGCCACCTCGTCGCGCGGCGGCACGCCCGGGCGCCGCTCTTCGAAGGGGCTGCCCGGAGCGCCCATGCTAAAGAGATCTGCCGACCAGTCGCCGTAGGTAACCGTAATGTTGCAGGTCACGAGCCCATCATCGACGCCGATCGCCATGGCAAAGCTTGGCTCGGGCGCCACGGTATCGAGCGCAGCGGGCGCGGTAAGGTCGGTGTAGTCGCGCAAGATAGGCAGCGCCATGCGGCAAAACTCACCCACCTGGTCGGCGGCGATATGGACCGGTGTGCGGCAGGGCAACAAGTGCGATAGGAACGGCGCGGCATGTTGGGCAAACGCCGTGTCGGTACGGCGCGCGCGGCGCGTATCGACCAGATAGGCGACGTCGCCCGAGGCAAAGCAGTACGTATCGGCCGGAAGGCGCAAGTCGTAGCTGCCCCCGGCTGCCGGCACAATCTTGGCAGCAATCAGCGGCGGGCGCTTAGCCGGGACTTCGCCCTCCCCTTCCGGCAACGACTCGACCGTCACCTCGTAGGCGCGGTGCGTCGTCGTCCCCCGCGACCAAGCAGGTTCAAAGGACATGGTCCTGCCACGCAGCAGGTCCAGCACGGACACGATGGAATACTCGGATACCGGCAGCTGACGCTCGGCGACAAAACCGCTGCGGGCAAAGTCGTACGATGCCGAGCGCGAGCTCGTAATATCGCCTAGGTAGGCGACCGTCATTGCAACAAAGTCGAGCAGCTTTGCCGATACATCATCGAAAGCCTCGGGCGCATGAAGGAACGTAAGCTTCTTGCCATAGGAGAACGTACCGCCGCGCGCATAGGCATCGGCCATGCCGTCGATATCCTTAACCACGTAGGACACCGAGCCGCAGCGGATGCGAAACTCAAGCGCCCAGCTAAAGCGATCGGCAAACAGCGGATTGTAGTACGGCACCAGCGAGGGCTCCAGCACTGCTTTGGGCGCATCGGGGTCAATGGTGCCAGCGAGCTTGCGGCGCATGGCCACGAGTTTATCCATGCGCGCGTCCGAAAGATCGGAAAGCGCTGCCACAAGGCTCGGGCTCGTGGGCACGGGCGCCGGGAAGGGAAAGTTGGGGTTGACCGGAGATGCGCTGGGCGCGGGGCGTGTGGGCTGCTTGGACTGTGCGGGCGGCACCGTAAACGTGCGGACCGGCGTGCGCAAACCCTCGACGGGCTCGGCGCCGCTGGCATCCAGATACGCCAACGCCGTGGCGATGGCGTGCTTGCACATGCCGGAATAGCGGAAGGCGGCGGGGCAATCGCAGTCGTAGTCGACAACCTCGTGCTCGTCCATATCGAGCGCCACGTGCGTCTTATACAGGTCGCCGCGCGAACCACGCACCGTACCCTCGATATTCACGTTTTTGGAGAAGCGCGAGCCGGAGTCCTCAAACGACAGCACGGCGCCGTTGAGCATGAGCGAACGCCCCTTCATAAAGGTACTGCTGAGCGCCGCCTCCTTACGAAGCGTCTGCACAAACGTCCCCTGCGCCATCGCTTCCTCCAATCTCACCCGGGGTAGCTAATTTGGGACGGGGCTATTTTAGCTACCCCCATATGTCGGTTGAGATGTGTTCCGACCCCGACTCATTCGCCGTCAGCCAAAGGGTAGCTAAAAAAGCCCCGTCCCAAATTAGCTACCCCGCCAACGGCGTCCTTAGATAACCGTCACTCTGCCTTGGTTACCCACGATGGCCTTGGCCTCGGCCAACAGCGGAATCGAGCGTGCGTTGACCTTAGCAGGTACCTCGGCACGCAGCACGCGCCCGTCCGCCTGCTCGATAAAGATCTCTACGCGGTCGCCGCCCGGGTTGGCGGTGAGCACCGTGGCAAGACGCGCCATGTTGCCCTGGCTAAAGCGGCTGTTGGGCACCATGACCTCAAACACCTTGGGCTTGTTGTTCTCCTCGTTGAGCTCAAGCGGCACAATCTCCTGCGCGATGATCTGGTCGCCGCGGTCCGAGCGCTCGAGCTTGCCCTTAATGCGCACAAACGCATCGGACAGCTGCGCGCCGGTCTCGGGGTCGACCTCGCCGTACAGATACCCCTCGGCCTCCTTGAAGGTCTTGGGGAACACCACGACCGTGGCCTCGCCTTCCATGTCCTCGAGCTGCACGATGCCCATGGGGTCGCCGTTTTTGGTCACGCGCTTGGACACGCTCGAGACCATACCGGCCCACCACAGCGCCTTGCCCTCGGGAATCTCCTGGTTGATGGTGCCGCCCGTGGGGTTTTGCACCTCGTAGCCGGTGTCGATCTGCGAAAACGAGAAGTCGCGCGCTTTGCTGAGCGCATACTCAAACGGGCGCAGCGGGTGGTCCGAGACATAGATGCCCAGAACCTCCTTCTCCTGGCTCAGCTTAAGGTGGCGGTCCCACTCCTGGCCATCCGGATCGGGTACGCTCACCTCAAAGCCCGAGCCCTCAACGTCGCCAAACATGTCGAAGAACGACGTCTGGCCGCTCGCGCGATCCTTCTGGCGCTTTGCCGCGGCATCGATGATGTTCTCGGGGTTGTTCTTGTCCACAAAGTGCATCATCTGACGACGCGGATACCCCGTGGAGTCGAAGGCACCTGCCTTGATGAGCGATTCGATCACGCGACGGTTGGCCTGGCTCGAGTCCACGCGCTCGACAAAATCATGCAGCGTCTTAAACGGACCGCCCGCCTCGCGCTCGGCGATAATCGCCTGCGCCACGCCGGTGCCCACGCCGCGGATGCCGGCCAGACCAAAACGCACACCTTCCTTGGTAGCCGTGAACTCGGTACCGGACTCGTTGACATCTGGCGAAAGCACGGGGATGCCGTCGTGACGGCATGCCGAGACGTAGTGCACGATCTTGTCGGTCTTGCCCGTATAGGACGTCAGGACGGCCGCCATGTACTCGTGCGGATAGTGCGCCTTGAGCCACGCCGTCTGCATAACCAAGATGGCGTAGCCGGCGGAGTGCGACTTGTTGAAGGCATAGGACGCGAACTCGAGAACATCGTCCCAAATCTTCTGGGCGACCTCGCGCGTGTAGTTGTTCTTGATGGCGCCGTTCATCCAGTGGTCGTAGGTGGTCTCGTCCGAGCCATCCTCCCAGTGGAGCACCGTCGACGTGAGCAGCTTGATCTTCTTCTTAGCCACGGGCTTACGGATACGCGAGTCCGATTCGCCCTTGGAGAAGCCGCACATCTCGACGGAGATGAGCATAACCTGCTCCTGGTAGACCATGGTGCCGTAGGTTTCGCCCAGGATGTCGTCCAGACGGTCGTCGTAGGAGACGGCCGGCTCCTTGCCGTTCATACGGTTGATGTAGGACGAAACCATGCCGGCGCCCAGCGGGCCCGGGCGGTACAGGGCGATCAATGCCACGACGTGCTTGTACTCGGTGGGCTTCATGTTCTTGATCGTGGCCGTCATGCCGGCGGACTCGACCTGGAAGACGCCGGCGGTGTGGCCGGAGCCCATGAGCTTAAAGATCTCGGGATCGTCAAAGGGAATCTCTTCCTCTTTGATGTCGATGCCGAAGTTCTTTTTGATGTTTGCCTTGGCCTTGGAGATAACCGTCAGCGTACGCAGGCCCAAGAAGTCCATCTTGAGCAGGCCCATGTCGGCAACGGTATGGCCCTCGTACTGGGTAATCTCGACGCCGCCCTTGGTGTCGAGCTTGGTGGGCACGTGCTCGTTGACGGGGTCGCGGCAGATCAGAACGGCGCACGCATGCACGCCCTCGCCACGGGTGAGGCCCTCGATCGAGAGCGCCGTGTCGATGATGCGGCGGGCGTCGTCGTCCTTTTTATAGGCCTCGGCAAAGTCGGGGTTAAACAGGTCCTCTTTGCCGGGTTGTTTTTCGAGCACCTGCTTGAGCTTGACCTTGGGGTCGCTCGAGACCATCTTGGACAGGCGCTGGCCCATGTAGACCGGGTAGTCCAGGACGCGCGCGGCATCGTTGATGGCCTGCTTGGCCTTAATGGTCGAGTAGGTGATGACGTGGGTGACCTTCTCGGGACCGTAGAGCTGGCGAACGTGCTCCACGACCTCGAGACGCCGCTCATCGTCGAAGTCCATATCGATATCGGGCATCTCGGTACGCTGCGGGGACAGGAACCTCTCGAACATCAGACCGTTCTCGAGCGGGTCGAACGCGGTGATGTTCATGGCGTAGGCGACGATAGCGCCGGCGGCCGAGCCACGGCCGGGGCCGACGCCGATGCCATTGTCCTTGGCCCATTGCACGTACTCGGCGACGATCAAAAAGTAGGCGGCAAAGCCCTTGTCGCAAATGACCTTGTATTCGTACTCAAAGCGCTCTTTGATGTTGACGCCACCGATCTCGCGCGTGGCCCAGTCGTCACCGTAGTGCTGGCGCAGGCCTTTCTCGCACTCGCGGCGGAACTGGCTCTCGTGCGTCTCGCCAGGATCGAGCAGCGGGAAGCGCGGCAGGATGATGGAGTCCCAGTCCAGCTCAACGTAGCACTTGTCGGCGATCTCGAGCGTGTTGTCGCAGGCCTCGGGGCAATACGGGAACATCGCCCGCATCTCCTCCTCGGTCTTCATGTAAAACTCCGAGCCGGTCATGCGCATGCGGTTGGGGTCGTCGACCTTGGCGTTCATGCCGATGCACATGATGACGTCCTGCACGGGCGCGTCCTCGCGGCGCAGGTAGTGGAAGTCGTTGGTGGCGATGACCTTGACGCCCACCTGTTTGGCGATATCAATGAGCGTGCGGTCCATCTGCTCGTCGGTCAGGCCGTTATCGGTGGTGATGCCGTGTTCCTGGATCTCGATGTAGAAGTCACCAGGCTCGAAGGTATCACGGAAGGTCTCGGCCCACTTGATGGCGCCTTCCATGTCACCGCGGTCGATGTATTTGGGGATGATGCCCGCGATGCAGGCGCTGGTGCAGATCATGCCCTTGGCGTGGCGGCGCAGGTTGTCGAGCGTCACGCGCGGCTTGTAGTAAAAGCCCTGCACGGCGGCCTCGGAGACCGTTTGCATCAGGTTGACGTAGCCCTCCTGGTCCTTGGCCAGAAGGATCATGTGGTAGAGCTCGGGTTTGTGGTCGCGGGCGAGCGTCTCGTCCGGCGTAAAGTAGACCTCGCAGCCAAAGATGGGCTTGATGACCAGAGGCGGCTTGAGCTCGTCGATATTGCCCTTCTCGTCCCACATGGCCATGTCCTTCACATACTGGGCATGCTCGCGCGGGTTTGCCTCGGGATCGGGCTCCACCAGCTCGTCACGGCGGTCCTTTTCCAAGAAGGCCTTGTCGTGGCTCCACGTTTTGTACTCGGGCGTATTGTGGTTGACGGCGTCGCAGGCCAGCGCCAGATCGGGCACGCCATACATGTAGCCGTGGTCGGTAATGGCCACGGCGGGCATGCCCAGCTCTACGGCACGGTTGACCATATCCTGGATACGGGTTGCGCCGTCGAGCATGGAGAAAACAGTGTGGTTGTGCAGATGGACGAATGCCATGTGATGAGCTCCGATGCGGGTTCGTGTTCTGACTGAACGATTTTACCCCACGGCACGGACAGCGCCCGAACCTAGCCAAACCCACACGGGTAGCTAATTTGGGACGGGGCTTTTTTAGCTACCCTTTGACTGACGGCGAACGAGTCGGGGTCGGAATACATCTCAACCGATGTATGGGGGTAGCTAAAAGAGCCCCGTCCCAAATTAGCTACCCCTGAGCTGCAGTGGAATCGAAAAGGATTCCACCGCACGTTATTGAGGGCTAGAGGTTGTAGGTGACCACCTGGGGCTCGGCGAGCTCGACTAAGACAGCTGGGGCCGTCTGCTCCACGCGGACGAACTTGACGGTCACCGTCTTAAAGCCCGCCTTATGCAGAACATCCGAATAGACGCGCGCCTGCAGGGCGTGCTTCTCGAGCAGCTGGTCGGGTGTCTCATCCGGCGTGCCACCCGTCTTGTAATCGATGACCAGTGCGCGTGACGGATCGGCCGGGTCGGTCGCCAGCGCATCGATGGCGCCCTCGGCATATGCACCGTAGCGGGCAATGTCCTTGTCCTCGCAGCCCAGCGAGAAGAACGGCACTTCGGCACGGACGCACGGCCAGGCAAGAAGCTCGGCACGGACCGACGACCTGAGCCAGCGATTCAGGGCAACGTCAAAACGCTCGCGCTGCTCCGGCGTCAGGCACCACAGGCGCGTCAGCGCATCGGCACGCTCAGCGGGCAGCGCATCGGCACCCATCTCGATGAGCCACTGGCAGGCGGCATGGAACGCCGAGCCCAGCGCCATGGGGTTGCCGGCGGGCTCGGCAGCAACCACGTCTGCATCGGCCATCTCCGAGCCATCCGACTCGGCATCGTCGCCCGCCTCGTCCATGGGAACACGCGCCTCGGCGGCACGGTCTTCCGTCTCGGCATGGAGCGCCGCGGCGATCGACGAATAGCTGTACGAATCACGCGCCGGGAACGGACACGTGCCCATGCGCACGCCCGCCGCCTGGGGATATACGAGTTCAAACGAATCGGGCATGGGGTCGGCAGGACCGGGCACGGTTGAGTATGCAGCATTATCGGCGACATCGGTATCGCCACGAACGAGCCTGCCCTCGGCATCCAGCGAAGCGTTGGCCTCAAACGCCTGCTCGCCAAAGGTAAAGTCCGAAAGCGAAATGAGCTCGTAGTCGCCCGGCTGGGAGTTGTCGAATACCAGGCGGTCGGCATCGAGCTGCGGCATGTCCAGAGCGTCGGTCGGCAGAATGCGGCGCAACACGTCGTAGGTCAGATCGGTCTCGACATCGAAGGTCGGCACCGTCACCTTGCCACGGCTCACGCCCGCATCCATCGCCAAGATCACCAGCTCGCGCGCACGGGTCATGGCAACATAGAGCAAACGGGCCCGCTCCTCGAGCGAAAGCTGCAGGTCGTCGTTGCGCAGGCGGGCAAATGCCTCGGCGGGAGAACCCGTCGCACAGACGTCCTCCATGAGCTCCGGCGGTAGCCACAGCGACGTGCCCTTGCCCTTAAACGCATGCTCAAACTGCTTTTTGACGTCATCGCCCTTTACGAACGTACCGTCCGAGAGTTTAACGCCGTCGAAGCGTGCCGGCAGCGCCACGACCTGCGCTCCGCCCCCGACGCGACCCATCTGTGCCGCACCCGAGGACTTACGCACGCCAAAGCACTCGGCGACCGCCACGACCGGATATTCCAGACCCTTGGAGGCATGAACCGTCATGATGCGCACCGCGCCGTCGCCCTCCTCGTTGAGGGCGCCCGGGGCCTCCTTGCCCGCCAGGAAGCGATCGAAGGCAAGCGCAATGGAGCGCGGCGAGTTACCGAACTCGGCCTCCGCCTCGGCCACGGCATCGAGCGCCTTGAGCACGTTGGCGGCGATGGCCTTGCCCTCGGGGCCGCGCTGCGCCAGGCGCACGAACCAGCCGGAGGCATTGACCGCGTCGCGCGCGATGGCGGCGAACGAATCACGCCCCACGCGACGCAGTGCGTAGCGCAGCACCTCGCGGGCACGCGTCACGAGCGGCAAGCCCTGCAAGCCCGGCACATCGGAATCGCTCATGATGCCCGCATCGATGTTGCGGCGCGACGTCTCGCCCGTCTGATCGTCGAGTTTGGTCGCCAGCGCCAGGAACTCCTGGGCGCCCAGCGCAAACATCGGCGAGGCCAGCAGTGGCATAAGACCCTGCGCCGTATCGGCCGGATTGGCGAGGGCACAAACCAGGGCGCGCACCGTCTGCACCTCGGCAGCTTGGGCAAAGACCGAGCCGCCCGCGATGACGCAGTCGAGCCCCTGGTCACGGAAGGCCTGTGCGTAGACGTCTGCGTTGGTCATGCGGCCCAGCAGCAGCACCATGCCGCCCTGGGGCTGGCCGGCATCGGCAAGCGCGCGGAATCGCTCCGCGATCGCGCGGGCCTTGGCCTGTGTGCGCTCCTGCGTACTGCCGCCGGCAACAAAGAGGGCCTGGCGGCGCGAGGCATCCGCCACCAGCGTGTCCTTGCGGCCGTCGCTCGCCTCAAGATCCAAAAAGCCCTGCATCAGGCCGCCGTCATCGCCGTCAAAGACGCGGGCCACATAGCGCAGCACCTCGTCGTGGCTGCGGAAGTTGCGCACGAGCTTGACGAGCTCGCCGGCGGGGGCATCGGACGTGGCAACCGTCTCCGACGCCGCCGTCGATTCCACTTTGCGCTCCTGGCGACGGAACACCTCGACCTCGGCGCCGCGGAAGCGATAGATCGACTGCTGCGCATCGCCCACGGTGCACAGCGCGCGCTCCCCCGCACCCGTCAGGTAGCGGATTAGATCGACCTGCATCTGATCGGTATCCTGAAACTCGTCGATCATGACCATCTTAAAGCGGCCCTCGTACGCAGCACGAATGGCAGGGTAATCGCGCAGGGCCTCGTAGGCCATGCGCAGCAGGTCGTTATTATCGAGGGCGGACTGGGCAGCCTTCAGTGCGCGATACTCGGCCTCTACAGAGCGGGCCAAGCCCACCAGTGCATCGAGCGCGGGGGCACCGCAGGCAAGCACGATATTGATAAATGCATCGGCGGCCTCGGCCTTGAGCAGCTCGACCTGCTCCTTGGGGAACGCCTTGCTCGCGCGCGGCATGGTGCACGACATCATGAGTCGCGCCGCATCGGCCATGGTCTTGCCGCTCGCCTCGAACGCGTCGATGGCGTCGAGCGCCGTCTGCGCCTTCTCGGTCGCCGCCTTGCTTGCGCCCAGCGCCGCGCGATAGGCATCGGCGAGCGCCGAGGTATCGGCCTGGCCGCGCGCCACGCACACGTCGTCCATACCGCCCGGCAGCTGGCTCGAGAGCTCCAGCAGGTCGCGCACCAGGCCCTTGATGGTCGTGCCGGCACCAAAGGGGCCGCCCTCGCCCGCCATGGGATACCAGGCGTAGAGGGCCTTGAGCGATGCCGCGAGCTCGGGGGCGGCATCGGGTGCCGTCGCGCGGGCCAGCACATGCTCAACAGCCTGGTCCATGAGCTCGTCGGTATCGGTGAGCACCGTGAACTCGGGGTCGATGCCCAACTCCAGCGCGTGTGCGCGCAGGATACGCGAGCACATGCCGTGAATGGTCGAGATCCACGCGTCGTCGACGGTCAGCGCTTCCTCGTCCATGCCCTCGTCGATAAGCGCACGGCGCACGCGATCGCGAATCTCGGCCGCGGCATCCTTGGTAAAGGTAATGGCGAGCACCTGGTCCAGATGCTCGACGAACGGGCCGGATTCGGGCGAGAGCGCGTAGACGATGCGGCGCGTGAGGGTAAAGGTCTTGCCCGAACCGGCGCCCGCCGAGACAAACAGCGGACGGTCGAGCGTCTTGACGATCTGCAGCTGTTGCGGCATCAAGGTCGAAAGATCCATGGTCTACACGTCCCTCCTTACAAACGTTCCTTCGTGGTTATACGAGCAGCGGGCATGCGCGGCCTGCGTCGACGCCGGGTCGACAGCAGTGACGTTGCCCGCCTCGAGTTCGCGCAAGCGCTCGGCGATGCCGGCCTCCACGCGATCGAGCAGGGCGTCGAAGTCCATGCTGCCACCCTCGCCGGGAAAACCTTTCTTAAGGCCCGGGATGCGACCGTCGCCACGCTCCTCCTCGAGCAGCTCGGCGCTCGCGGCACCGCGCAACGCGGGCTTGCCGCCCTTGGTCGAAAAATAGAGTGCCGCACGGGTATCCAAATCCAGCGCCCGGCGCATGGCCTGGGCGTAGATGAGCGTTTGGGTATGTGGCGGCAACCAGCGCGGATCGTCGATGGGCGCCGTACCCGATTCCTCGTCGCGCACCGTGGGGTCGGCGAGCTTAAACTCCTCAACGCCCGTGCGATGCTTGTAGTCAATCACCACAGCGCGATTCTCGGCATCCACATCCACGCGGTCGATGCGCCCGCCGAGCGGCCAACCGGCATACTCGACCTGGAGCTCGTTGAACGCAAACTCCAGGTAGCGCGGAGCGAAGGGGGCAAGCGCCTCGGACTCGTAGGCAAGCACGCCCTCCAGCTGCGGCAAGATCTCGGCCACCTGACGCTCCTCCACCGGCGAGAGCGGCACCAGCGGGCCCTCGTTGCCACGCTTGCCGGCGTGCTCGGCCAAGGTCTCGGCAAAGACCTCGTGCAGCAGCTCCTGCGCACGCGGCAGGTTTTCGGGCGTCACACGCTCCATGCCCTCTTGGGGCAAGCGGGCATGCAGATGTTCCAGCACGTCGTGGACAAAGTTGCCCTTCTCCATGTTGCCAAAACCCGCGTCGATAGACTGGGGCTTAACGCGATACGAGACGAACCAGCACAGCGGGCAGGTGGAATAGGCCTCGATCTGCGAGGCAGACGTCAGACGCGGTACAAGCGGCGCGTCCTCGCCCTCGCCGTCCCGACGGCGCAAGACCAGATATGGCACGGCCGCCTCGCTCAAATGCTGAGGAGCCTCGCATACCACGCGCTCGCGCTTGAGGCCCTTGCCGGCTGCAGGGTCAAAATCACCTACGATATCGCCCTCGCCCACGCATGTCACCTGAGCGGCACCGGTGGCCTCGGCATGCGCCCGCAACTCGGTCCACACGGCAGCCGGATAGCACTCGCGCGCCTGGCGATCGTGCGTCACGCGCGCAAGCGCAACCGGGCCACGTGCCGCCCGCATCGCGTGGCCAAAGCGCACGCGCAACAAGGCCGCAGGCTCAAGCGTCACGCCCTCGCGACCAAGGCTCGCAGCCAACGTGGCCAGCGGTCCTTCCTCGTGTGAGAGCGGATAGCTGTCCAGATCGACATCGGCAAACAGCACGGCATCGTAGCTGCCGGGGCGCAGAGCCGCCGCATCGGCAAGCGAGGCAAAGCGAACCTGGGCACGTGGCGCACCGTCAACCTCGTAGGTCTCGTAATCGTAGGCGGTGCTACGCTTGTCCACCTTGGTGCGAATGCCATCGAGCACGGGCACGGTCGCGGCCTGCGACACGTCGAGCGCGCGGGCGTCATTCATAAGGATGTCGATGGCGTGGCGCAGCAGGGCCGTCTCCGCTTGGCGACGAGCTTGGCCATCCAGGCTGCCCAGCGAGCGATCGGGCAACGCCTCGGCAACGGCAAGCATGGCCTTGAGCGCCGTCACGGGCTTGTCGCGCCACAGTGCCTGGAACACGTCCGAGACCACACACGGTACGTTCTTAAACCAGTTTTCGTCGCTCGCCGCCTTGCGTGCGCCCCTCACCTGGCCTTGCACGCTCTGCAGCAGGCTCTTAACGCCCGCGGTAGTCTTGCTACGCGAGAGACGCATATTCTTATCGAAGATACGGGCATTGGCGGCATCAGCGCCCGAAAGCGGACTGTAGATCCAGTCGGTAAGCTCCGGCGCGGGCCACCACTCGGTCTTTGACGCCACACCCTCATCGGCCGCCTTCATGCGCTCGATCAAGCTGGCAAGCGCCGCAAACTGCCTGCCCGCAATGGATTGGGAAAACGCCGTGAATTCAGTTGTCTCGGCAGCGATATGACGAGCCGCCAGACGAGAGGCAAGCTCACCGAACAGCTGGGGTGCCCGGGCAGAAACAACGAGCACGCGTACGGGGTCGGCGGAGAGGCCGGCGGTATCGTCGACCCCAAAACCCTGGCGCGCTTTTACCAGATCATCAATTGCGTCCGCATAAGCATGAGCGCGGGCGTGGGGGCCCGCGACCTCAATAAAGGCAGGCTGAGCGGTGGTTCCACAAGCGGCATCAGACGCGACGGCGTCCTCCCCCAGCGGCGCGACCTCAAACAGCACACCGCTGGCATCAAATGCCGCGGCAAGTTCCTCGCGCATCGCCGCCTGCTCGCGAGCAAGCAGCACGACGACCTCTCCCCCACTGTTCGCCACAGCAGACAGCAGCTCGAGCAGACCGTGCGTAAACGACGTGACGCCGCGTACACAGACGGCACGGGCGCACGCCGGCAGATTATCGGCCAGAGCGCTGGCCATAATGTCAGCCGCCTCGCAGGGCTCGACCATATCTCGACGGTCCAAACCGCCCGCGTAGGCACGCAAAAGCTCGAACACACGAGCCTCGGCATCGCTTTTTGGCTCAGGCCGGCAATTGTTGCCACGGCATCGCTCGGCAGCTGTCCCCGCCACACCTGGCAGCACATCGCGGGCCATGCGCGCAAGCATGCGCACCGTGCCCTGGCTGCGCGAAAGCGGCTGCAGGTCGACATCATCGAGACGCGTGACCATGTCCGAAAACAGCATCTGGCGCTGCAGGTTGTCGACGAAACCGCGCCCGTCGCCCAAAAGCTCCCAAAGCGAGCGAAGCCACGACGCGGGCGTCTTGTAATCGATGCCCAGCGAAACGCCGGCTTCCGCCGCATCATGACGGCACAGGTCGAGCTCGGCAAACGTTGGCGCCAGCAGCACGGCACGCCCGTGGCGAGCAATAAGGTCGGCAAGCAGCGCCGACTCGGCATCGCTCAAATCCGTGCCGGCATTAGTGGTATAGATTCGAACAGGCATGGCCCTCCACTCAAACTGTTCGCAATAATCAATGCATCCATCCTACCCGCCCAAGCGGACACATTGCCACCGCAGCTTCATGTTTTGGTGCTTTGGAGACAAGTCGCTTTGCACCGCATTGGTGCCAAGGGAGCAGACTCGTCCGTTGGTGCAAAGGGGACAGGTTCGCTTGCACCAATTATTCGGCATATAAAAACCGCCCCCGGAGGAGCGGTTTTTCACAATTCGTTTTGCCGCGGCCTATTCGCCATCCTCCAGCTTAATGAGGATCTTGCGGTAGCCACCGTACTCGCCGTTGAGCGCCTTGGATACACGGCTCACCGTGGTGGACGAAGCGCCGGTACGGACCTGAACCTCGACATAGGGCTCGCCCTCGTCCAGGTAGCGCGCGACCTGCAGACGCTGCGATAGATCGCAAATCTCGCGCGGTGTGCAGATATCGGTCAAAAACGCTTGGATATCTTTCTCGTCGTCCAAAAGACTAAATGCGTGGACTAGCTGCTTGACATCAGGCTTGTCAAACATGTTCTCGATATTCATCGATCACCGCCAAACCCGCCAAAAGGCATCGAAGTTGATACTGGCACCGGGCATCGTTCGCCCATTCTATGCAATAGGGCAACGCATGTAGCTTTTGCCCGTAGCAGTTTAGCACACCACCAAACTAAAGTGACAAGACTCTCTGTCAGCGGCGCGTTTTTTAGGACGAACGCCGTTTTGAAACCGAATGCGCACGCAAGCTCCACGAATATCTGAGACAATGGGCGCCCAACGCAGAGGCGCACGCCAAGGCAACCATCCGATTCGCCGCGGCAAACAAGCTTACGCGCCACCAACACGTCACGCGCACCGGAAAGGAACCCACCATGCGCTTCTTGCTCAACTGGCTTTTGACCTCAATCGCTATCGCGATCGCCACGTTCCTCGTCCCCGGCATTCAGCCCTTCGGCATGGCCGACGCCTGGGTCTGCTTTGCCTTTGTGGGACTGTTCCTCAACGTCGTCGACTCGCTCGTCAAGCCGCTCCTGACGGTCATCTCGCTGCCGCTCACCATTATCACGCTGGGTATTTTTCAGCTTGTAGTCAACAGCTTTATGCTCGAGCTTGCCAGCTACCTATCGGTAAATCTGCTGGGTGCGGGCATCTCCATTGCCAGCTTTGGGTCGGCCTTTATGGGTAGCATTTTGGTGTCCATCACTCGAAGCATCTTCGACAGCATCGCCAGGAACTAAAGCAACCGGATACGGACCGCCACAACACGCCAAAACGAAGGCCGTCCATCGCAACGATGGACGGCCTTCGCCTTTGTCAAGCCTCAGAGGACAAGAAAATCTACCATTTCTACCCCGTCCCCAAATGGCTGGTGGGGCTAGATGACGTAGTCGTAGCCCCCGTTGGGGGCGACGAGCGCATCGAGCGTCACACCGTCGAGGTAGTCGTTGATGAGCTTGTCCAGGTTCTTCCACACGTCGAGCGTGGGGCACTCATCAGATCGCGAGCAACCCTTGCAGTCGCCATCCAGGCAGGCGACCGGCGCCAGGCTGCCCTCGGTTAGGCGCAAGATCTCTCCCACCGTGTACTGCTCGGGCGGGCGCGTGAGCACGTAGCCGCCGCCCTTGCCGCGCATGCCCGAGAGCATGTTGGCGCGCACGAGCGTAGCCAAGATGTTCTCGAGATATTTCTCGGAAATCCCCTGTCGCGCCGCAATCTCTTTGAGCGGGATGCGACCGGCCGCCTGGTGCTCGGCCAGGTCGACCATAACGCGCAGGGCGTACCTGCCCTTAGTAGAAACCAACATATATAGTGCTGCCTTTCGGTCTTTTAATCCGTTGAAATTCTAGCCGAAAAATTGGCTTTGAAAATACCCATTCCAGTCAAGGTGGTTAATCAGCTCGTAATAATCTCCTATTTCCTATTGCATTACTAGGCTTTAGTGTCTACTATGCTTGCCAACAGCTAAACAAACAACCTATAAGGTTTATGGGTTTAGCTACTAGGCCACCGTAAAACCACACGGTATCCAGTCATTTGAACACTTTGGAGGTTCACCATGAGCAAGGTTTATACGTCCATCGATCAGCTTATCGGCCACACCCCGCTTTTGGAGCTCACTCACTTTGAGGCCGATGAGGACCTCAAGGCCCGCGTGCTCGTCAAATTGGAATACTTCAACCCCGCCGGGTCCGTCAAAGACCGCGTCGCCAAGAACATGATTGACGAGGCCGAGAAGGCCGGCAAGCTCGTGCGCGGCGGCGACTATACCATCATCGAGCCCACGAGCGGCAACACCGGCGTCGGCATCGCCTCGGTGGCGGCGGCTCGCGGCTACAAGGTGATCATCACCATGCCCGAAACCATGTCCGTCGAGCGCCGCAAGCTTATGCAGGCATACGGCGCACAGCTCGTGCTCACCGACGGCTCCAAGGGCATGAAGGGCGCCATCGCCAGGGCCGAGGAGCTGCAGAAGGAGACCCCCAACAGCATCATCGCCGGCCAGTTCGTGAACCCTGCCAACCCCGCCATCCATAAGGCCACGACCGGCCCCGAGATCTGGGACGACACCGACGGCAAGGTCGACATCTTCGTCGCCGGCGTTGGCACCGGTGGCACCGTGACCGGTGTGGGCGAGTTCCTCAAGGAGCAGAACCCCGAGATTCAGGTTGTCGCCGTCGAGCCCGCCACCTCCCCGGTACTCTCCAAGGGCCAGGCCGGTCCGCACAAGATCCAGGGCATCGGTGCCGGCTTTGTGCCCGACGTCCTCGACACCCAGGTCTATGACGAGATCATCCCCGTCGAGAACGACGACGCCTTTGCCACCGGCCGCGCCGTGGGCCACAAGGAGGGCGTGCTCGTGGGCATTTCGTCCGGTGCCGCCGTGTGGGCCGCGCTGCAGCTAGCCAAGCGCCCCGAGAACGAGGGCAAGACCATCGTGGCACTGCTCGCCGATACCGGTGAGCGCTATCTGTCCACGGCACTGTTCCAGGACTAGGGCCTTTTTTCCCATAGGTTGAGCTCAGGGACGAACCTGCCTCCTCTCTCTCCCGGCGGTCTGAGCCCATCCCGTCAGGGTGTCCCACGAGACGTCCGAACTTGCTACAATGTCTGCGGCGCGGAACCAGCCTCCCGCGCCGCTTTTCTTTTTTGGCCACATGCCACCAAGGAGAACCTCCCCATGCACAACAAGCGCGTGCTCGTCGCCATGAGCGGCGGCGTCGATTCCAGCGTGACTGCCTATCTGCTCAAGTGCCAAGGCTACGAATGCGTCGGAGCCACTATGCGCCTCACCTGCCCTGCGCCCGATCCCGTCACGGGTATGAGCAAGGTCGACCGTGACATCGCCGATGCAAAGGCCGTCGCCGATCGCCTGGGGATACCTCACCATGTGCTCGACCTGCAGCAGGCCTTCGACCGCAACGTTATCGAGCGCTTCGTGACCGCCTACCAGGAGGGGCTGACGCCCAACCCGTGCATCATCTGCAACCGCCATATTAAGTTTGGCGCGCTGCTCGACGCGGCACTCGATATGGGCTGCGACTACATTGCCACGGGTCACTACGCCAAAACGAGCCAAGGGCCCGATGGCACCTGGCAGCTGCACCGCGGCGAAGACTCCAAGAAGGACCAGAGTTACTTTTTGTATTCGCTCACGCAAGAGCGCCTGGCACGCACAATCTTTCCGCTGGCAGGGTTGGACAAAGAGCGCGACGTGCGCCGCATTGCCGCCGAGCAGGGCTTCATCAACGCCAAGAAGGCCGAGAGCGAGGATATCTGTTTTATCGCGGACGGCGACTACGCGGGCTATATCGAGCGCCGCTGTGGGCATGCCGCCGAGCCGGGCGATATTGTATGGCGCGACGGCAGCGTGGTCGGACGCCACAACGGCGCACTGCGCTATACCGTCGGCCAGCGCAAGGGCCTGGGCGTCGCGATGGCGCGCCCCGTGTATGTAACGGGCGTCGATGCCGCCAACAACATTGTGCATCTGGGCGAGGCTGAGGACCTGACGGCGACAGCACTCACGGCCAACGACTGGATCTGGAGCGCCCCTGCCGACCGCATGGAGGCAGAGCTCACGTCCGGCGACATTCGCGTGGGCACCAAGTACCGCTACCGTCAAAAGGACCAGGCAGCGACCCTTACACGTGGCGCCGACGGACAGATGCTTCTGACCTTTGACGAGCCGCAGCGTGCCGTCGCCCCCGGACAGGCCGTCGTTATCTATCGCGGCGACGTCGTCCTGGGCGGCGGCACGGTAACTGCCGCCATCAGGTAGCCGCAGGATTATCGCCGCACGTGTCGAAGCACCTCAACAGCAGCATTCACCTCGATAACGCGACGCTCGAGGCCGCGGCAAATGGACTCGAGCCGGCCCTCCGCTGTGGCCCATTCGCTCTGCGAAAGAATCTCGATCGCCTCATCAACAAATCCGTTGAGCCGCGATGAATCGAACCAATCGAGTGAGTCCGCAAGCGCCAGCTGGACGGAAGGGTCGGGCCCAAACGGCTTAGCAGAAAACCCAAACTCCCCAGCTGCGAGCACGGCAGTTGGTACGTTGTACCACAGGCAGTTGCCGCTATCGAACAGCGGAGCAGGCCTTATCTCCAGGGTGTCGACATTGCGGATGATGCCGAAGTTTCGCCAATGGCGATCGCTGTTGGCCAAAAGGGCATCGCAGACAATCATCTGCGACATAGACCTTCTCACGGCAGCCTCGTCTGCTCCATGCTTACCAAGGAAGCGGCAGTACCGGTCGTATGTCGAGTTTCCCCGCTGGCTACCAAGTGCGCCCTTAACGTAAACAGCCGGAACGTATTCCTCGCGGCCGTCAAGAAAGTCGTCGCACAGACACACAGGGCCATCGAACATTCGCTCAACCGTATAAGGAACAAACTCGCCCTCCGACAACAAGCGACGATGTAGCGCCGTTGCAACCGCCTCGTTAAAGGGACGCTGATCGTCCATGCCGCACCCCTTGACCAGAACGCGAACAGCATTGCGAATCATCCACGATTTAGGAAGCTCGCCCTCGGATGTGTTGTCGGGATTTTTAAGACCGATGCCCTCCAGCCAACCCGAACGTCCCTCGGGCGCCGATCGCTCAAAATCATTCTCGAAGTAATTGAGGTTTCGCCATTTGAGCCCGTCGCATTCTGCCGGCCGCAGCCAATAGCAATCCGAAAGCGAGAGGCCCAGGCACTGAACCGGGACCTCGATGCCACTGGCAATTCCCAGTTCACGATAGCGCGAGACGAGTCCGGGGCGAACATCGGGCACCGACCGATGGCTCCACCACACGTTGAACTCCCGTTTATTCACCGTAGGAGAAGAGCTCGAGCACGTGCCAAACGGCATTCGTTGTGCATCGAGGACCTCCGCGATTTCGAAGGGAAATTCGCGCGACGGATCAAATGAGACATGCGCGACCTCATGGTCGGCCGACATCAGCGTAAACTTGCGCCCCACATCGGCCGCAGGACGGCGTCCACGTTTGCGGACCTTTTGATAAGCGACCGCGGAATTGTACTCGACCATCTTCCGTCCGCCCACAATATCGCACGCGAGCGTTCCCGATGCGGCAAGTTGAGATATGCGGGCTTTCGTAACGCCCAGCAGGCGGGCAGCATCACCCATAGACAAGTACTCAGACGTATCCATACACCGCATCACCTCGTTAAGTAATTTACACGTTTAGTTAATATATTACATATATCATAATACTAAACGACCCAAAGCGAAAAAAGGCCCGAGAAATCGGGCCTTAGCGATTGGTCAGCCGAGTCGCAAGCTGCTCCCCTAGCGCTGAACGTAGGCGCGAACCAGCTCGTAGGTATTGCGCACGCCGTCGATGTGGCTGCGCTCGTAGTTGTGGCTCGCGTACACGCCGGGGCCGATCAGGCCGTGACGGATGTCGTAGCCGGCAGAAAGCGTGGCCTCAACGTCTGAGCCGTAATGCGGGTACACGTCGATGGCGTAATCGAGCTCGAGCTCGCGCGCGATATTGGACAGCGTGGTCACCAGATCGTAGTTGTAGGGGCCGCCCGAATCCTTGGCGCAAATCGACACCATGCGCTCGGTGCAGCCCAGATCGTCACCCACGCAACCCATGTCAACGCTGATCATCTCGCACGTGTCGGCCGGCACGAAAGCGCCACCGTGGCCGACCTCCTCGTACACCGTAAAGAGCAGTGAAACCTTGCGCGAAAGCGTCACCTCGCCGTCAGCAACGGCGCGGGCCAAACCCAGCAAAATGGAGGCCGACAGCTTGTCGTCCAAGAAGCGGCTCTTAATATAGCCGCTCTCCGTCACCGTGGTGCGCGGATCCATAGCGATGATGTCGCCCGTCTGAATGCCCAGCTCAAGCACGTCATCCTTGCTGTCGACATTCTCATCGAGCAGGATTTCCATGTTCTTCTCGATGGCCTTGACCGGCTCGTCGGCCACGTGCGCCGAAGGCTCGGTATTGAGGACCACACCCGTGTACACATTGCCACCGCGCGTGTAGACGGTGCAGTTCTCGCCATCGGCCGTAGACCACTGATGCCCGCCGAGCGTCGTGGGACGCAGGCGACCATTGTCCTTAATGGAGCGCACCATGGCGCCCAGGGTATCGACATGGCTCGCCAACACAAGCGGCTCGCCCTCGCCGCCAAGCTCAACCAGCACGTTGCCCTTATTGGAACGCTCGGGGCCAAAGCCCATATCGCGCAACGTTTCCATTAGATAATCAGTCGCCGCACGGGTATAGCCCGTAGGCGAAGCAATAGAAGTCAGCGTCTTAAGCTGTCCCGCGATATAGGAGAGCGTCTCCTCTAGAGAAGCATCAATATTAGAAGCCATATGCGTCCTTCCAAGTAAAACTAAGACCGAGTCCCGATTTTAACCGTTCTGCACGGTCAATGCCCTAGGAGCCGAGCCGCCTCCCGACGTCCCCGCACCGGTTTTGTGCACGCGCACGTCTTACAATCCCAATCTTGCATAAATCCTATCGGTATCTGCATAGAAATGAGGAATCTTTTTGCTTCGTCTCAGGGTACCCCACCTTGGGCCGTGCAAAAAACGGAGTATTCAGCACCGTGGGCCCCAACGACCCCATCGCGAACGACAAAACGACGCGGTTACAGCAGTGTTGCAGGTCGTCGCAAAGCAGAAACTCAGTAACAACCCCCTCCACTCATCGATAGCCCGCCCACAATGGCTGTCGATGGGCGCCTGTGGGCCACTACGGACCCTTCAAAACGTTATGCATTTTTAAGAGCTTGCTGAATACTCCCAAAAATGCACGCTGGGAAGTGCACCACCTATCCGCAGCGGGCAGCATGCTTTAGTTTTACCCGTCCCAAGACATCGACGCAGCACAAAAAGCCCCGCCGTGCGTAGCGCGGCGGGGCCAGCGGCAAGTCAAAAGACCATACGCCTACGGGCGAAGGACCACCAAACTGGGCTAGGCAGCCGGGCAGATCTTCTTGAAGAGCTCGATGACGTCGTCGAGCGTCGCCTCACGCGGGTTGCCCGGGAAGCAGGCATCGGCCATGGCGTCCTTGGCCAGGACCTCGATCTCGTCAGCCTTCATGGCCTCGCAGACGTGCGGGATGTTCACGTCAGCGGAGAGCTGCTTAACGGCGGCGATAGCGGCGTCGGCAGCCTCATCGGTGCTCATGCCCGTGGTGTCAACGCCCATGGCGACGGCGACCTTGGCCAGGCGCTCGGCGCAAACCGGCTTGTTGAACTCCATGGCAATCGGCAGCAGCATGGCGCAAGCGACGCCGTGCGGGGTGTCGTAGTGAGCGGACAGGGTGTGAGCCATGGCGTGATCGATGCCCAGGCCAACGTTAGAGAAGCCCATGCCGGCGACATACTGACCAAGAGCCATGCCCTCGCGGCCGGAGCCGGGCTGGCCGGACTTGGCCTCGGCAACGGAGTCGCGCAGGTTCTCGCTGATCAGCTTGATGGCCTCAAAGTGGAACATGTCGGAGAGCTCCCAAGCGCCCTTGGTGGTGTAGCCCTCAATGGCGTGGGTCAGAGCGTCCATGCCGGTGGAAGCGGTCAGGCCGGCGGGCATGGAAGCCATCATGTCGGGGTCGACGACGGCGACCTCGGGGGCGTCGTTGGTGTCGACGCACACGAACTTGCGGACCTTCTCGGGGTCGGTGATGACGTAGTTGATGGTCACCTCAGCAGCGGTACCGGCGGTCGTCGGCACGGCGATGGTGAACACGGCGTGGTTCTTAGTGGGAGCAACGCCCTCGAGGCTGCGGACATCGGCGAACTCGGGGTTGTTGATGATGATGCCGATGGCCTTGGCAGTGTCCATAGAGGAGCCGCCACCGACGGTCACGATAGCATCAGCCTCGGCGGCCTTGAAGGCCTCGACGCCGTCCTTGACATTCTGGATAGTGGGGTTGGGCTTGATCTCGGAGTAGAGGCTCCAAGCGATGCCGGCGGCATCGAGCTCATCGGTCACCTTAGCGGTAACGCCAAACTTGACCAGATCGGGGTCGGAGCAGACGAAAATCTTCTTGTAGCCGCGACGCTGGAGCTCGCCGGGGATCTCCTTGATGGCGCCGGAACCATGATAAGAAATGGTGTTGAGAACGAAACGATTAGCCATTGATAGCCTCCCATCGTATGCGGGGCACCCATTACGCCCCACGCTATTGCTCCCATCCTAACGCTTTTGAAGCGAAAAACTCGTGAGAACGTCAGATTATTTAAAGCGTTTCAACAACTGGTATCGCCACCGCCTGACCACTAAACAAAAAAAGGGGCGGCCGAGATGACCGCCCCATCCCCATTATTGATCAGTGTGGCAAGGGGTCAGCCCCTTGCCACATCATGCCGCTATTTTTGGCAGGCCTCTTTCCAATCTTCGCAGGCGCGCTTCCAGCGAAAACGCAGGTCGCGCTCGCGGTCGATAAACATGATGGCAAACGCCACGAACAGCAGCACGCTCGCCACCGCAATAGCGTGCAGCCCCATGCGCTCAATACACCAGTTTCCCAGCACAGCGCCAAACACAAAGGTAAAGATCACGCCAAAGTACAGCAGGCCGTTTTCCAAAAAGCCGCGCTTGTGGGTGATGATGTAGTCGTCCACGTTTTGCAGCGCGTTGCGAAGGTTACCGATGCACATGGTCGTGGCAATGCCGTGACCGTGGATCTTGCGAAAGCTCTCGACCTGCATACCGCAGGCAAACGAGATGAGGCAGTTGGCGAGCAAGTTGTAGCCGCCACCGGGGATAAAGCTCACGCCCAGCAAGATGACGGCTTCAAAGAACACCGTCACCTGGCGCCAGTGAATCACGCTGCCAAACCGTTCGTGTACCAGGTCGGCAAGCATAATGCCCACGGCAAACGACACCACAGGGAAGAAATAGCGCCCCGCGAGCGCCCAATTGCCCTCCGAGATACTCACGCCCACCAGCAAGATGTTGCCCGTCTGCGCGTTGGCGAAAACATGGTCGCGCCCAATGTACGAATAAACGTCCATAAAGCCACCGGCGAGCGCCAAGATGATGCCCAGCTCAATAGACTCCGATATCTGTTTGGCACGCTGCATCGTCGTGCGCCCTCCTTGTTGACGACCCTCTCGTGCGTCGGCGGAAACATAGCCGCCGTTCATACTGTAACCCATTGACAACATGGCGTGCGCGCGAGACGAATTCCCCAACGCGCAGATACACCGTCTGGAAACAAACGGCGGGCGCGGCATCGACACCCGACACCTCGTGTACTCCACCAGTCTTTTTAGCCCCGTCCCAAAAAGACTGGTTACAATTACGTGCAGCATACAAACACCGGGAGGAATCGTGGCAAAAAAGCCCCAGGACGCTCAGCACAACCAGCACGGCAAGCATGCCCAACGCGGCCAGCAGCAAAAGCGTGGAAGCAAAGCCCAGGGCTCGCGCCCCGCGCATGCCCCGGCAGCGCCTGTCCGCCCCTGGCGCCCGGGCCGCGATAAGTTCCTCCCCGTCAGCCGCGCCGACATGGATGCGCGCGGCTGGGACCAGTGCGACTTTGTCTACATCTGCGGCGACGCTTACGTGGACCATCCCAGCTTTGGCATGGCCATCATCAGCCGCGTCCTCGACGCGCACGGCTACAAGGTGGGCATCATCTGCCAACCCGACTGGACCGACCCCGCCAGCATCACCGTGCTCGGCGAGCCGCGCCTGGGCTTTCTCGTCAGCGCCGGCAACATGGACTCCATGGTCAACCACTATTCGGTGACCAAGCACCGCCGCCACACCGACGCCTATACCCCCGGTGGCGAGGAGGGACACCGCCCCAACCGTGCCGTCACGGTCTACGGCAACCTCATCCGCCAGACATTCAAGGACGCCCCCATCATCATCGGCGGCATCGAGGCAAGCCTGCGTCGCTTGGCCCACTACGACTACTGGCAGGACAAGCTCAAGCGCTCGGTACTGCTCGACTCGGGTGCCGACATCCTCATCTACGGCATGGGCGAGCACGCGATTGTCGAGATCGCCGACGCGCTCGACGCGGGACTGCCCGTCGATCAGATCACCTATATCAACGGCACCGTCTACCGCACGGGTTCGCTCGACGAGGTCTACGACTACGACCTGCTGCCCAGCTGGGACGACCTTACCGCCGACAAGCTCAATTACGCGCGAAGCTTTAACGTGCAGCAGCAGAATATGGACCCCATCACCGGACATCGCCTGGTAGAGCCCTACCCCAACAGCATCTATGTGGTGCAGAACCCGCCGTCGGCGACGCTCACCACCGACGAGATGGACGAGGTAGCCGAGCTCCCCTACGCACGCGATTGGCATCCCGATTACGACGCGGCGGGCGGCGTGCCGGCCTTTGCCGAAATCAAGTTTTCCATTAGCTCCAACCGCGGCTGTTTTGGCGAGTGCTCGTTTTGCGCGCTCACCTTCCACCAGGGTCGCGTGCTGCAGATGCGCAGCCACGACTCGATCATGCGCGAGGCCGAGCTGCTCACGCACGATCCCGAGTTTAAGGGCTATATCAACGACGTGGGCGGGCCGACGGCCAACTTTAGCCGTCCCGCCTGCGACAAGCAGCTCAAGCACGGCGTATGCAAGAACAAGCGATGCCTGTGGCCGAGCGTGTGCAAGAACATGGTGGTCGACGAGAGCGGCTACACCCAGCTGCTGCGCGACCTGCGCCAGCTGCCGGGCGTCAAGAAGGTCTTTGTCCGCAGCGGCATCCGCTTCGACTACACCATGGCCGATGCCTCGGACGAGTTTTTGCGCGAGCTGCTGGAGCACCACGTCTCGGGCCAGCTACGCGTAGCACCCGAGCACGTGAGCGACGCGGTGCTTTCCGTGATGGGCAAACCGAGCCGAGCCGTCTACGACGCATTCTGCCGCAAATTTGAACGCTTGAACCGCGAGTACGGACTCAAGCAGTACGTGGTGCCGTATCTGATCTCGAGCCACCCCGGATCGACGATGAAGGAAGCCGTGGACCTTGCCGAGGCCGTGCGAGACATGGGCTACATGCCCGAGCAGGTGCAGGACTTCTACCCCACGCCGTCCACCATGTCGACGTGCATGTACTACACCGGCGTGGACCCGCGCACCATGGAGCCGATCTATGTGGCGCGCGACCCGCACGAAAAGGCCATGCAGCGCGCGCTCATCCAGTATCGCAAGCCCGAGAACTATAAGCTCGTGCGCGAGGCGCTAGAGAAAGCCGGCCGTCGCGACCTGATCGGCTACACCAAGCATTGCCTGATCCGCCCCGTGCCGCCACGCCCGGGCGAGACATCTGCCGGCGGCGGACATGGCACCGGCAAGAAGGGCGGCAAGGGCCACGGTGGCGCTGGCGGCGCTGGAGCCAAGGGACCCAAGGGCAGCAAGGGCCACGGCGGCATGTCGCGCGCGCAGAACACCGCCGGGCGCAACCGTGCGGCTCAGGGGCGTCAGGGTGCCAACGGAGGCGGTCGCCGCAACTAAGGCAGCAATGCGCTCGCTGCGTCCATCCCACACGCGTGGCGCAGCGAGCGCATTGCCTCAACGAGGATGACGCCGGCGATGGCGACCGTAATTGCCACGTCGAGCGGCGTGTTCACAAACCACAGCAGGCCCATGAGATACGACCCGGCATTAAACGCAAAGTGCAGCAGGATCGTGTAGCGGAGCTTTCCGGTCGTTACGAGCACCCAACCAAAGATGAGGCCGGCGGCACCCGCGTAGCAACCCTGCACCCAATTCATGTGCATAAAACCAAAGATTGCCGCCTGCAGCACAATCGCCGCGGCGACACCCCACGTGCTTGGGGCCGCCCAGGACACTATGGCGCCGTCTTGCGCACTCGCACGACGCCGGCGCTTCCAGAGCGGACGGCACTGGGGATTAAACGCACGCAGTGAAAACTCAAAGATAACACCGCGCACCAGGAGCTCTTCGCAAAACGGCGCGCCGAGCACCGTGGTCAGGACGGCAAGAGGACTGGTATCGCCCATGCCCGTTTCCTCGACAAGCTCGCTGTAGTCGGCCGCGGCATCGGGCAACAGCGACAGCACGGCGTCGGTCACGTAGCTAACGACCACCTGCAGGGCAAGACCGATCACGATAACGCAGGCGATGCGTTTCCACGCCCCACGCGCTCCCCCGCCGAGCGGATGCTCGCTTTGCGAACGCGCCATAAACGAGCGCGGCCACAGATAACGCCACCACAGCAGCGCCATCAAAAACGACGCCGTCTGAGCGGCGGCTTGGAACCATTGAATATCGAGATTGTCGATCGGATAGCCCGTCAGCACCGACACGGCATCGAAAACAGAAAACAGAACCACGCTCAGGGCTATATCGGCAGCGACGACGCCAAAACAGGCGAGCGCCCACGCTATCGCATTGAGCATGCCAACCTCCTCAAAACCCGGCACTGAGGGACGTTCCTTAACTGCCGGCAGACAAGGAACGTCCCCAAGTACCGGCAGTTTGGGACAGTCATTGTTGATGAGAATCGGGTGCAGTGCCAAAGGCCCCGTTGGGCGAGATGTCGAACGGGAAGGTGCCGCAGCGATTGAACGCGGCGATAAACATGCGGATGGCGTTGGACGGCGTGGTGCCCACGAGCTGGGTTGCCGCCGCGAAGGCCGCCTTTTCCTCGGGCAAGACCTTC
This sequence comes from Collinsella sp. SGI.033, assembly GCF_050315135.1. Lineage (NCBI taxonomy): Bacteria > Bacillati > Actinomycetota > Coriobacteriia > Coriobacteriales > Coriobacteriaceae > Collinsella > Collinsella sp. SGI.033. Next base: position 41,452 of record NZ_JBNPOK010000004.1, on the reverse strand, counting down.
GCGACAACCGGGGTCATGTGTTCTGCCATGGCGCTTCCTTTTTGAAACGACGGTGGTGCGGATAGATGCGGGCCACGCGGCTGGGCGACGGGCTGTGAAGGCAACCCGATTGGCCCGCATCTGGAGTTTGTTTTTGCGGCGTTGGTATTACTTGGTATTCCTAAGTTATACCCGGCAGATAGAATACCACACCCGGTCCCATGGGGACGGAGAAAAGACGGATTATTTTGTTGCTGGGTTAGTATTTAGAGCGTGATGATGTCCGAGATATCGAGGGCCTAAGCGTCGGCGTATGGCGCGCCCAGGCTGGGTATCCGGCGCATGGCGCCCTATTGTCTTGCATAATTTCGCTTATGCCATGCATAAAAAGACGGGGGCACCCCTTCTCGTCCCAACGTACCCCCGCTTGTACCGTGCAAATACCGGAGTTTTCAGCATCGCGGCCCCCGCAGGCGGTGCCGCGAATCGTGGACGCCGCGCGATTGGCGTCGTTTTGGGGCACGGCGCGACGCGAAACGCGCGTTATCGCCGCGCCGGACGCCGTCAGCCAACCCAAATCGCCTGCCGAAGGATCCCGCTGGCTCAAAAAGACGATTCCGGCGCGTATGCAGCCACCCCGGCTTGCTGAAAACTCCCGAAAATGCACGGCGCGCCCCGGGGGACCCGTGCGCGCCACGAAAAACACGCCCGCATCCAAAAGAATGCGAGCGCGAAAGCCGGATGGCGGCAAGGGCGCCAGGCAGCGGGCGAAATCCCCGGCGTGTCCGCCCGGGCACCGCAGCCGCCGCGCGTCAGCAGAAAACCTCATGCCCTGCGTTGATGTCGGCCCCCCGCATACGCGAATCTCCAACTAGGTCGATAGCCCGTATCTCTTGCCACGACCGTCTCCGCGCGTTTCCACGAAGAAGACTCGCCCCAACTAATACCGAGCCCACTAAAAGGGCCCCGAGCATAGTCTGCTCGAGGCCCAAACTCGTGTCGCCTTACCGCGCGACGCGCATGTTACTTGCGCTCGCCGCCGCCGTCACCGGGGCGACGGGAGCTGCCGCCGCGCTTGCCGCCACGGCTGTTGCCATAGCTGCCACGGTTATCGCGACCGCCGGCACGGCCACCACGGGAGCCGGCCTGGTTGCCGCCGCGACCGCCACGGTGGCCGCCGCGACGCTCTTCGCGGGTATCGTCGTAGTTGCGCCAATCATCGCGACGATCTCGACGGGCACGCGGGTCGCGACGATCGCGCGACTCGCCAGAACGGCCAGCGCCACTGCGGCCGCCATTGCCGCGAGCATCCTCGCGACGCTCACCGCCGCGGCCGCCGCGCTCTTCAAAGCGCTTGCCGCCACGGGACTCACCGCCGCGGCCGCCGCGCTCGTCATCGCGACCGGAACGACGACGGTCGCCCGCGCCGCGCTTGCCGCCGCGCGAACCGCGGCCCTCGTCCTCACGCTCAACACGGCGACGACCGCCGCGGTCCTCGTCCTCACGACGACGGCGGTGCGCCTCGCCCTGGAACTGCTTGGCACGACGCTCGGCACGGTTGCCGCGCGGGCCCTGCTCAACAGCACCGGCACGCTCCTCGGCAGCCACCTCGCGGGCCACGCTCTCCACGGCCTCGTCCACGCGAGCCTGAACGCCCTCGCGCACGCGGGTCTTGCCGCCGCGCTTGGGACGGCTCGGGCGCTCGCTGTCGCCACGACGCTCATCGCGACCGCGGTTGGAACGACCGGCCACATCGCCGTAATCGTCGCCGTTGCGCTTGCCGTCGCGACGCGCCTGCTCAAGCTTCTTCTTGCTCTTGGACTTACCGCGCTTGGTCTTCTTCTTCACCTTAAAGGCCGCAGGGTCGCGCTCGGGGTCAACCGCGGGCGGATTGGGGCCCACGTGCAAGTCGCCGGCCTCGTAGATGTCGGCAGTCTTGTCCATGAGCTTCTCGATCTCGTAGAACTCATCCACGTCCTGCTCGGTCACAAACGTGATGGCCCAGCCCAGCTCGCCGGCGCGGCCCGTACGGCCAATACGGTGGATGTAGTCGGTTGGCTCGGCCGGCACGTCAAAGTTCACGACGTAGCGCACGTCGCTGATGTCGATGCCGCGGGCGAGCACGTCGGTTGCCACCAGCACGTCGACGGTACCGTCGCGGAAGGCCGAAAGTGCGCGCTCGCGCTGGGCCTGGCTGCGGTTGCCATGAATCGCGGCAGCCTTGATGCTCTTGCGCTCCAGACGACGGCAGCAGCTGTCGGCACGGTGCTTGGTGCGCATAAAGACGATGGTGCGCTCCGGGCCTTCCTTCTTGAGGAACTCGGGCAGCAGGTTGTTCTTGGCCTCGATGGACACCGGGAACACAAACTGGTCGACGGTGTCGGCGGTCGACGTGGCGGGCGCGATCTCCACGCGGGCCGGGTCGCTCACTAGATCGGTGATCTCGCCCACGGCCTCCTCGTCAAGGGTCGCCGAGAACAGCAGCGTCTGGCGCTCGGCCGGCGTCTCGCGCACAATACGGCGAACGGCGGGCAAAAAGCCCATGTCGAGCATGCGGTCGGCTTCGTCGAGCACCAGCACCTTGACCTCGTCCAGGTGGCAGGCACCCTGCTCGATCAGATCGACCAGACGGCCCGGCGTTGCGACCAGGATGTCGCAGCCGTACTTGAGGGCAGCGGTCTGCGGCTTGTAGCTCACGCCGCCCACGACGGTCACGGCAACATGGCCGGTGACGTCGGCGATCTTGCTCGCGACCTCGTCGATTTGCTGGGCGAGCTCGCGCGTAGGGGTGATGACGAGCATCACGGGGCCGCGGCCGTTGCCCTCGGGCTTTTTAGCACCGCGACGACGGTTACGGCCGCCGCGCTCGCGCACAGGTTTGGGAGGAGCGATGTGCTCCAGATTGTTCATGGTCGGCAGCAAAAAGGCGGCCGTCTTGCCGGTGCCGGTCTGAGCGGCGGCAAGCAGGTCGCGGCCCTCGAGCACCACGGGGATCGAGCCGGCCTGCACGGGCGTCGGCGCCGTGTAACCCAGGTTCTCGATGGCACGAAGCATCTCGTCCGAAAGACCCAGCTCGTCAAAGGCGGGCAGGTTCTCGGTAGCGGACTCGACGGTCTCGGCGGCGCTGGCCTCGTCGGCCGCATCGAAGGCAGCCTGGGCCATGGCCTCGCGGGTCTCGTCCAGGATCTCGGCGTCGGTGACGTCGGATACAGAATTACGCATATGTTGTTGTTCCTTATCTGCACGCGCAAGGGGCACGGCATGCGGCCGCGCGGGCGTGCTTGGTAGTGCGCTAGTACATACAAAAACGGGTGCGCACAGAGAGGACGTTGCTCAGCACGCTGGCGATCGCTTTGGCAGCCCTATCACGCGCCGTCCAGACGCAGCAGCTCTAAGCGATGGAGCAGATTCGCCGCGGGTTAGTATACCTGCACTCCGTATGCCCCCACGTAAACCACAGATGACGAGGCGGACGGGGCGGGTCTGGGCCAATTGTCTCAATCTGTAACAGTTACGAGGCAAAACCAGGTCTACACGTTACGAATCGAGACAAACCAAAACCTCGCAAAACAACATCTCGATCTGTAACAGATAGAGGTCATTTTCCCTGCCAGATGTTACAGATCGAGATGTTAAGCAACCGCCGAATTGTTTGTCTCAATCTGTAACAGTAACTCGGCAAAAACGGAACTAGATGTTACAGATTGAGACGAAGGACGAGGATGGTGCGCTAACTTGGCAGTCGACCCCCGTATCGGAATGTCATACATTTCAACTTTTGCCATACACCCCCAGGGGGTATGGGTGTATAGTATCGAGAGGTTAACAATTCCAACACCGAACTACAGAAAGGAGAGGCCATGGCTCAAGATAAGTTCGACGTAGGCGGCATGACATGCGCCGCCTGCCAGGCGCACGTGGACCGCGCCGTGAGCAAGCTCGACGGCGTCCAAAGCGTCGCGGTCAACCTACTCGCCGGTTCCATGATGGTCGACTACGACCCCGCGCAGGTCTCCCCCGACGATATCTGCACCGCCGTCGACCGCGCGGGTTACTCGGCCTCACCCGTCAGCACGGGCACCGGTGCCGCCGGCTCAAACGGCAGCGCGCAAGTCAGGTCCGGCGCCGCCCATATGGAGTCGCCCACCAAAAAGCTGGAGGCCGCCGCCTCTGCTATGCACACCCGCCTCATCGTCTCGATCGTCTTCCTCATCCCACTGTTCTACATAGGCATGGGACACATGCTCGGCTGGCCGCTGCCCGGCATTTTCACCGACCATATCCACAGCATGACGCTCGCCCTCACCGAGCTTGTCCTGCTCATCCCCATCGTCTACGTCAACGACGCGTACTTTATCAACGGGTTTAAATCACTCGCGCACGGCGCACCCACCATGGATGCCCTTATTGCCGTGGGCGCCACCGCTTCCATTGCCTGGTCGCTCTATGCCATGTTCATCATGGCCGACCAGCTGGCCACGGGGCAGGTGCACGAGGCCATGATGACAGGCATGGACAATCTGTATTTTGAGAGCGCGGGCACGATCCTGTCGCTCGTCACCGTGGGCAAATACCTCGAGACGCGCAGTAAGTCCAAAACCGGCGGCGCCATCGAGGCGCTCATCGATCTGGCGCCTAAAACCGCGACCGTCGTTGCCGACGACGGCAGCGAAACCACCGTCGACGTCGATAGCATCCTTCCCGGCCAGGTCCTGCGCGTGCACCCCGGCGAGTCAATCCCCGTCGACGGCGTGGTGCTCGAGGGTAGCTCGGCCGTGGACGAGAGTGCGCTCACCGGCGAGTCAATCCCCGTGGAAAAGACCGCCGGCGACACCGTCAACGCCGCCACCGTCAACCGCACCGGCTCGTTTACCTTCCGCGCCACGCGGGTTGGTGCCGAGACATCACTCGCCAAGATCATCCAGCTCGTCGAGGACGCCAACGCCACCAAGGCGCCCATCGCCCGCATGGCCGACAAGGTCGCCGGCGTGTTCGTGCCCGTGGTGTTCGTGATCTCGGCCGTGACCTTGGCGGTGTGGATGGCACTGACCGGCAGCATAAAGGAGGCACTTACCTCCGCCGTGGCCGTGCTGGTGATCAGTTGTCCCTGCGCGCTCGGCCTAGCCACGCCCGTCGCCATTATGGTAGGCACCGGCAAGGGTGCCGAGATGGGCATTCTGTTTAAGAGCGCCGAGGCGCTGGAGAACCTGCGCAGCGTGGGTACCGTGGTGCTCGATAAGACGGGTACGGTCACCCGCGGCAAACCCGCCGTGACCGATATCGTGGTAGCAACGCGCGCCGATGGCTCGCCCGCCATGAGTGAAAAGGCGTTACTGAAGCTCGCTGCCGCGCTGGAGCGCTCGAGCGAGCATCCGCTGGCCGAGGCGATTATGACCGAGTGCGAGGCGCGCGGAATCGTGGCGCGCATGGTCGAGGACTTTGCCGCCGTGCCCGGTCACGGCGTTACGGCGCGCGAGGGACAAAACGCCATCGCTGCCGGTAACGTTCGCCTGATGAGCGAGCTGGGTATCACCGTGCCCTCAGGACTTGCGGAGCGATTTGCCGCCGAGGGCAAGACACCGTTGTTCTTTGCCAAGAACGGCGAGCTTGTCGGCACCATTGCCGTAGCTGACGAGGTCAAAGAAACAAGTGCCGAGGCCATCGCTGCGCTGCGTTCGCTCGGCGTCGACGTGCGCATGCTCACCGGCGACAACCGCGTGACGGCCGAGGCCATCGCCCGCCGCGTGGGGCTGAGCAGCGAACAGGTCATCGCCGACGTGCTTCCCGCCGACAAGGAACGCCACGTGCGCGAACTGCAGGATGCGGGCGGCAAGGTCGCCATGGTGGGCGACGGCATCAACGACTCCCCTGCCCTGGCGCGCGCCGACGTGGGCCTTGCTATCGGCACCGGCGCCGACATCGCCAAGGAAGGGGCAGATGTGGTACTCATGCGCAGCGACCTCATGGACGTCGCCCGCGCTATCGAGCTTTCGCGCGCCACGATTCGCAACATCAAGCAAGACCTGTTCTGGGCGCTGTTCTACAACGGCATCGGCATTCCGCTCGCTGCGGGCGTGTTCTTCCCCCTCACCGGCTGGCAGCTCTCGCCGATGTTTGGCGCCGCGGCGATGAGCCTGTCGAGCGTGTGCGTCGTGTCCAATGCTCTGCGCCTGAAATCCTTTAAGCCTAAAGTGGCAAAATAGGCTCACCATTACGTCCATTTAGAACGGGCTTTCCAGGTGCCCGAGATTGACCTGAAAGAGGAGCGACGCGTACTTTGGTACGCGAGCGACGGCTTGAAGGTCAAGGTCGGGTGCCTGGGAAAGCCGACATAACAGAGAGGAATACCCATGCGTTACACAATTAAGACTTCCGGCCTTATGTGTGGCCACTGCGACGCTACTGTCGAGACGGCACTGCTCAACGTTGCCGGCGTGACCGACGCCGATGCCGATCACGAGACTCAGACGGTACAGGTGGAGTGCGCCGACACCGTGGCCGCTGAGCAGCTCGCTGCCGCCGTCGAGAGCGCCGGCGAGAAGTTCCACGCCCTGTCCGTGACCGCAGCCTAGCTGCTACCAGAAGCATTCGACCCCATCGACCAGAAACGAGGACCCGCCATGATGGCAGACCACAAATCGGTGAACCGTATGCTCAAGACGGCGCGCGGCCAGATCGACGGCATCCTGCGGATGGTCGAGGAGGACCGCTACTGCGTCGATATTTCCACGCAGCTCATGGCCACACAGGCACTCCTCGCGCGCATTAACGCCGACGTGCTCAAGGCGCATATCGAGGGCTGCGTGACTTCGGCAATCGAATCGGGCGACGAAGACCTCAAAGCCGCGAAGCTCGCCGAGATCGAACGCGTCGTCGACAAGCTCTCTAAGTAATCGGCGCATTGAGGACAGACCACTTTGCACCGTCTTGATGTTCCGAGGACGGGTATGTTTGCACCACATTGGTGCAGATTAACCTGTCCCCCTTGCTCTAAATCGGGTATAAAGGCGTGCGGCATATCGAATGAAAGGCAATTTGCATGAATGACTTTATGAAGGGCCGCAATGGCGCCGACGAGCTCACCATCGTGATGGGTTTTGCCGGCATCGTCATCGCGATGATCGGATCGATGGCCCGCGTCCAGTGGCTCAGTTGGATCGCCATCGCCGTCATCGTGATCGGCGTGCTGCGCGGCCTGTCCAAAAACATCGACGCACGTCGTAAGGAGAACGACGCCTTTGTCGCCGGCTCGGCTAAGGTCCCCGGCTTGGGCAAGTTTGTCGCCAGCTTGGGTGGCGGCGCTGCAGCGGCCAGCACCTCACGCGCGGCCGGCACCAGTAAGGAAGACTTTGAGCGTGCCAAGCGCACGGCCAAGAAGATGTGGAAAGGTCGCAAGACCACGGCATACCTCAAGTGCCCCAACTGCGGCCAGATGCTCTCCGTTCCCAAGGGCAAAGGCAAAATCCGCGTCACCTGCCCCAAGTGCCACGCCAAGATGGAAACGCGCTCGTAGCCGCCATACCGCAGGACAAAATAAAAGCCGAGGCCTCGCACTGGGACCTCGGCTTTTTTGAATGCGACAAAGGGCCCGCCCCCGTCACGCCTACGCCACGCCGTCGCGGGCAAGCTCCTCGGCAAGCGCCTCGGCTGGCATGGCCATAATCGTGTCGAGCTCGGCGTCCACCTCGGGAATACGCCTCACCTTGAGCTTGCGCACCAGATCGCCACGACACATCACGTGCATCGGCTCGCGCAGAGCGCACAGGTCATCGAGCGGGTTCTCGCGCGTCACCAGGATATCGGCAGCCTTGCCGCACTCGATCGCACCGGTCTCGCCGCCCAGCCCCAGCAGCTCAGCATTGACCTGCGTAGCCGTATGCAGCGCAAACGCATTGCTCACGCCCACGTACTTGGCAAAATAGGCCACCTCGCGCCACATGTCGTACTGGGTCACGAACGGGCAGCTCGAATCCGTACCCAAACCTACCTTGATACCGGCTTCCAGCGCCGCACGAGCGCTCTCGATAATGCCCGAGCACACGATATCGCCGTTCTTCTTTTGCGTGTCAGTCGAATGAGTCTTTTCCGGATCGAGCAGCACAAACGGCAGTGCGGGGCTGATCGTGCAGGTCACACTCGGCGCACGCCCCTCGAGCTGAGTTCCCGCGGCGCCGCGGTACAGCTCCAGGATCTCGGGCGTCAACGGAGCGCCGTGCTCGATCGTATCGACGCCGGCCTCGAGCGCGGCCTTCACGCCCTCGGTGCTCTCGACATGAGCCATAACCGGAAGGCCCATATCGTGCGCTGCCTTGCACGCCGCTGCGGCAACCTCCACCGGCATACGCAGCACGCCCGGCTCGCCCACCTCGGTCGCATCGAACACACCGCCCGTTACGAACAGCTTAATGACGTCGGCACCGCGCGCATACAGGTCGCGCACCTGTTCGGCCGCCTCGGAGGGACTGTTGGCCACCTGGGCGAACAAGCCCGCTCCGTGGCCACCCGGCACCGTGACGCCCGTTCCCGGCGCCACCAAACGCGGACCCTGATACTTGCCGGCATCGATGGCATCGCGCACGGCCAGATCGGCAAACAGCGGGTCGCCCGCGCCGCGCACCGTGGTCACGCCGCTTGCCAGCTGCTGTTGGGCGCTGCCCTTAAGAATATGGCGCACGATAGCGCGCCCCACGGGATTATCGAGCTTCTTCATCAGCGCGCCCGCATCGCCCGCCGAAACCGGCTTGCCCGAGCCGCACAGATGCACATGCATATTGATGAGGCCCGGCATGAGATACGCCCCGGCCAGGTCGAGGACCTCGGCACCTGCAGGCGCCTGCGCCACAGCACTCGGCCCCATCCACGTGATGACACCGCGCTCAACGGCCACGGCCATGTCGGGCTGCGGCTCCATATGCTCCGAACCATCCAGGACGGTCGCATTGATAAACAACGTGGAACGATCGGCAGACGCCATATCGAGCTCCTCCCTCACGATTAACTTGAACATTTGTCCATTATCACCTAATGCAGCAAACTAAAGTCGAACATATCGGTTAGCGGAGGGACGAGAGAGATGTGAGGGCAAACGGAGACAGCACGGCAATGCTCCGGCCGTTCCAGCAAAACGTCTTGATTTGTAACAGGTAGACCAGGTTTTAGCAGCCAGATGTTACAGATCGAGATCTTTCGGCACCGCGTCCAGCCTTTGTCTCAATCTGTAACAGTTGGGTCGAATTTTGGCCGTTAGATGTTACAGATCGAGATATTATCCAGCCCTGTCGTCAAACATCTAAATCTGTAACATGTAGACGGGTTTTCGGCCTCTAGATGTTACAGATTTAGATCTTTTAGCGGCAGCAACCTTCTGTCTCGATCTGTAACAGTTACGAGGCCAAACGGCCCCTTGTTGTTACAGATCGAGACAAACTCGACAGGAACAACCACATCCGCGTTAGTCGTATCCCTCAGCGCCCATACCACTGACGCTTCCATCCCTCAGCCAAATCGGCCCGCTGCGAAATACCCGCCAGCCTCATCTTTTCAGCCAGCTTCCCCGGGTTCTTGAGCTCATCAAACGTGAACCTCAGCACCTTGTGCCCGAGCAATGTCAGATGAGATTCCCGCTGACGCTCTGCTACGAACGGGTCGACCGACTCCCGATCCCCACCGTTCTGTAAGGTATACTTCCCCTTTCCATCGAGCTCGCCAATCACGCACGTCCCGTCCTCGAGCCTCCAGAAATAATCGACCCGAAACACCTGGCTCGAATCGAGCGGATCGCGAAACTCCACCTGCAACTCTGGCACCGGAAAACCGTATGCAATAAAGAACGCTCGGAACCGAGACTCGCCACCGTTTTCGGACAGCCCGTCCGCATGCGACGCAATCACCTGAGCTCTGCGATACCCGCGTCTGCCCTCGCAATCGGCCTGGAGCCGTTCGCAGAGGTCGACGCGCGATATGCCCTTCGCCCGCAGCGCAGAATCGGCAATCGCCAGACCATATGAAAACGGCGCACGCAGCAGACAATCCTCCACCGTGCGCCAAAACGGCGTCACTCGCACGCCGTCGACGCACTCAAGCGCACCCGCCGCCTGCGGACGCAGCAGCCTATATCCCGTACTCAACGCCACCGAACAACCCGTCTTGACCAAGTAACGCGGCCCGAGCAGATCATTCGGCACCTCCAGACCCCATATCAGCGCGGCGTCATACCCCCAAAACGCCCAATCGGGATGAAACTCCGCAAGCCCCTTGATGGTCCACCGAGCCCGCTCCGGCGGCGTCAACGCATCCCATTCATGCTGAAAACAGAATAGGTGCGATTCGGGCTCCGCAATATCGTCTGTGCCCACATGGCGCCGCAGCCACATGAGCTCGGCATTGTCGTGCGTCGCAAGCAGCACGCCTTGTTCAGCCGTCTCCGTGAGCCTGGCAAGCATCCTATTCCGCGCCAAGGTGCTACGTGTTGCATGTTTGTGTTTGAAAACGGTATTAGACACTTTCATCACCACCACGTCAGACAAATGGACCATCGTCACCGTTGCCTCCGCTGACAAATGTCTTGATCTGTAACAGGAAGACAGTCTTTGAGCCTCTAGTTGTTACAGATTTAGATTGTTCGGCACCGCGCCCAACCTTTGTCTCGATCTGTAACAGTTAGGTCGAATTTTGGCCTGTAGATGTTACAGGTTGAGACATTTCCCCAGCTAGGTGCCAAACATCTCGATCTGTAACAGTTGGATCGAATTTTGGCCTGTAGATGTTACAGGTTGAGACATTTCCCCAGCTAGGTGCCAAACGTCTCAATCTGTAACAGTTAGACGTTCTCCAGACCCCTAAACGTTACAGATTTAGACAACCCAGCAACGCCCAAGCATTCGTCTCGATCTGTAACGGGTGGACCGGTTTTTTGTCCCTAAACGTTACAGATCGAGATATAAAGGCAGAAGGCAAGGCAGGCGGCAGATGCCCATCCCCTACTCCCATTCCTGTTCGTAGATATTGAGTGACTTTACGTAGCGCCCCTGGGCACCCATGATGTCGCGAACCAGCCGTAAGAAGAAGCTGATACACGAGGTATCGAAGCCATCTTCTAGGTCCTCAGGATGCACCGCGCCAGGCCCGTCGACCGCCGTGTCGCTCAGGCGCGCAATGTCATAGAGGTAGAGCTGCCCCGCCGTCAGCCAGACATCGTCGACGCACGCGAGGCGCACCGCAATCGCACCATCGCGCCAGTGCTCCTTTTGCACGATATGCGGATCGTAGACGTCAAAGCGACGGTCGGTACGCGTGTCACGCAGCGCGACCATACCGGTCGCGGGATCCTTATCCAAAATGCCAAAGCGCGAGAAATAGTGCGTGCCGCGCACCTGCTCGAGCCGTCTGAGCGAGACGGGCGAAAGCGACGCCGGCGGCTCGTCAACATACAGCTCAAGCAGCGTCTTGCCATGGTAATAGGGACGCTCGAACAGCAGCCAATCGGTAAATGCCATGTTATAGGCCATGATTTCATTTTGCGAGGGCTCCTCGCAATAGCTGAGCCATGGATCGACTATCACTTCGAACTGTGTACGCGCCGACTCCAAAAACTGAAACTTGCGCAGCATCCAAAACTGGGCCATGCCGGCGATATCGTCACCGACGGCCTCGGCCAGACGTCCCCGGTCCAAAACATGATCAGCCATGGCATCCTCCTCAAACTGATAAACCTCAATTTGAGCTTACGAGGAGGGCGGGTGGTCGCCGCCATCACGGGCGAAATGGGCATCGGGCTGCAAACCAGATGCTGACCAAGCACTTGACGGGATACTTGCAGATTATGCAAATTGCCACAAAATCGCGGGTAGAACTAGACGAATCACCCGCGCCGCTGTCCGCAAACAACTAAAGCCGCCACATAAACAGCAGAGCGCAACGAGCGCAAACGCCAACGGGTAGGCAGCCAAACGTCGGCAAACGAGCAAAACGCTCGCAAACCCGCAAGGAGTGTCCCCGGATGCCGGCACGTAAGGAACGTCCCCAGCTGCCGGCACTTGGGGACGCTCCTTACGTGCCGGCCGTTGGGGACAGCCCTTGCCGATTCGATTGTTGAGTAACTCCGTGATTGTCTTACAGCCCCAGCGCCTCGGCGACCTCGGCTGCGCAGGCGAGGGCATCGGCCATGGCACTCACCACGAGCGAGCTGCCGTTGCGGGCATCGCCGGCCACATACACCGGCGCGGCATCCGCGGCAACGCCATCCACGCGAGCCGCAAGATGCGAGTCCTCGGAGGCCATCACGGGCAACGGACGGCCCGCCGTGGCAATAGGCACGTCAACAGCGTCGAACACGCCGTGCTCCGGACCCGTAAAGCCACAGGCGATCAGCACCAGCTGGGCCGGCACCTCGTGCTCGGAGCCCGCAATGCGTTCGGGCTTGCCGGCCGACCAGTCCAGATCGACCACGCGCAGGCCCGCGGCAGCGCCCTTCTTGTCCAGCAATACCTCGAGCGTATCCACGCCCCAAGCACGCATCTCGCCGCCCATGGCAGCGATAGCCTCCTGCTGACCGTAGTCGGTCTTCTTAACGTTGGGCCACTGCGGCCAGGGATTGCTCGCCGCACGCCTATCGGGTGCGGCCGGCAAGAACTCAAACTGACGCACACTGCGTGCACCCTGGCGCACCGCGGTACCCACGCAGTCGTTGCCGGTATCGCCGCCGCCAATGACCACAACGTCCAGGCCGCGCGCGTTCACCGCGGGCTCACCGCCATCGAGTACCGACACGGTCGAAGCCGTCAGGTAGTCCACGGCATATACCACGCCCGGGGCATCCACATTCGTAGCCAAAAGACCGCGGGGCGTACGAGCACCGGCAGCAACCACAACGGCGTCAAAACCATTGAGCTTGGCCACCACCGCAGGGTTCGTAACGTCAGTACCCAGCTCAAAGACAATGCCCAGCTCGCGCATGAGCGCCACGCGGCGCTCGACCACGGACTTCTCGAGCTTCATGTTGGGAATGCCGTACATGAGCAGACCGCCTGGGCGGTCGTCGCGCTCAAACACCGTCACGCGGGCACCGCGACGCGCAAGGTCCCATGCAGCCACCAGGCCAGCCGGGCCGGAACCAACCACGGCGACCGAGGGCGCGTCCTCCCCTGCCGGCGTAAAGCGACGCGGGCCGCCGTTTGCCCATTCGTGGTCGCTGATCGCGCGCTCGTTATCGTGAATCGTTGTGGGCTGGCCGTCGACCGAACCCAGGTTGCACGCAGCCTCGCACAGTGCCGGGCACACGCGGCTCGTAAACTCGGGCATGGGCGAGGTGAGCGACAGGCGCTCGGCCGCCTCGTCCCAGCGACCGCGATACACCAGCTCGTTCCACTCGGGAATCAGGTTGTGCAGCGGACAGCCACTCGGACGCGCCTTGCCAAAGCTCGCACCCATCTGACAAAACGCCACGCCGCACATCATGCAGCGGCTCGCCTGGGCGCGGCGCGCATCGTCGTCGAGCTCCACATACAGCGGATCGAAATCGCGGCTGCGCTCCTCCACGGGGCGCAGCTCGTGGGTCACGCGATCGATATCAAGAAAAGCACCGGGCTTACCCATGGCACTTACGCCTCCTTCTTGGTCGAAGCAACAGAGCTGACAGCCACGGGCGCAGTGCCCGCTGCACCGCCCGCGACATCAAAGCGAGCGACATCCGCGGCGCTCGCGCGGCCGGTCACGATGTCAAACGCCAACTCCTCGGCCTGCGCGTGCGTCTTGCCCACGGCCTCGGCCGCAGCGACAATCGCCAGCACGCGCTCGTACTCGGTCGGAATGACCTTCACAAAGTGTTTGCTCATCGTCTCGAAGCTGTAGAGCAGCTTAATGCCGCGCGGGCTCTGCGTCGCGTCCACGTGCTCCTGGATGAGCGCGCGAATCTGCGCCAGCTCGCCAGCCGTCGGGGCCTTGAGTTCCACGCTCTCGTGGTTCACACGGGCCTCGAGCGTGCCGTACTGGTCAAAGACATAGGCCACGCCACCCGTCATACCGGCGGCGAAGTTCTGCCCGACCTCGCCCAAGATGAGCGCCAGGCCGCCCGTCATGTACTCGCAGCCATGGTTGCCGCAGCCCTCGACCACCACGGTGGCACCGGAGTTACGCACGCCAAAGCGCTGGCCTGCCAGGCCGTTAATAAAGCCGCGGCCGCTCGTGGCGCCAAAGAACGCCACGTTGCCCACGATGATGTTCTCGTCGAACTTGTAGGTCGCATGCGGGTTGGGGCGCACCGACACCTCGCCGCCCGAAAGGCCCTTGCCAAAGTAGTCGTTGGCGTCGCCGCACACGTTGAGCGTAATGCCGCGCGGCAGAAAGGCGCCAAAGCTCTGACCGGCCGAACCATCGCAATCGATGGTGATGGAGCCGGCGGGCAGGCCCTCGGGATGCGCCTTGGTCACCGCATTGCCCAGGATGGTGCCCACGCAACGGTTGACGTTGGCGATATCGGCGCGGAACCGAATCGGGCGCAGGTGCGCACGGGCATCGGCCGTATAGGGCACGAACAACGTGGAGTCGAGCGTCTTGTCGAGCTCGCTGTCCGCAGCCATCTGCGGCAGGAAGTGGCGACCGTCGGCGCCCGGGATATGGGCACCGAACTCGCAGGTTGCGCTCGCCAGCACGGGCGACAGATCAAGCAGGTTGGCCTTGCGGTTGCCCGGTACCTCGATCTGGCGCAGGCACTCGGGATGGCCGACCATCTCGTCGACGGTGCGGAAGCCCAGGCTCGCCATGACCTCACGCAGCTGCTCGGCAACAAAGAGCATAAAGTGCTCAACGTGCTCGGGCTTGCCGCGGAAGCCGCGACGCAGGCGACAGTTTTGCGTGGCGATGCCGGCCGGGCAGGTATCCTGCTGGCAGTCGCGCTGCATGAGGCAGCCCATGGAGATGAGCGGCATGGTCGCAAAGCCAAACTCCTCGGCGCCCAGCAGGCAGGCGACGGCAACATCGGTGCCGTCCATGAGCTTGCCGTCGGCCTCGAGCACCACGCGGGAGCGCAGGCCGTTTTGCAGCAACGTCTGCTGAGCCTCGGCAAGGCCGAGCTCCAGCGGCAGGCCGGCGTGCCAAATGGAATCGCGCGCCGCGGCACCCGAGCCGCCATTGTGGCCGCTGATCAAGATCTTGTCGGCGGCACCCTTGGCCACACCGGTGGCGATGGTGCCGACGCCGGCCTCGCTGACCAGCTTGACCGACACGCGCGCACCGGGGTTGGCGTTCTTAAGATCAAAGATCAGCTCTGCCAGGTCCTCGATGGAGTAGATGTCGTGGTGCGGCGGAGGCGAGATCAGGCCGATGCCGGGCGTGGACTGACGGACCTCGGCGATCCAGGGGTAGACCTTCTTACCGGGCAGGTGGCCACCCTCGCCGGGCTTGGCGCCCTGGGCCATCTTGATCTGAATCTCGAAGGCGCTGCACAGGTAGCGGCTCGTTACGCCAAAGCGCGCACTTGCCACCTGCTTGATAGCGGAGTTCTTGGAGTCACCGTTAGCCAGCGGGGTCTCGCGACGCGGATCCTCGCCGCCCTCGCCCGAGTTAGAGCGTCCATGCAGGCGGTTCATGGCGATGGCCATGCACTCGTGCGCCTCTTTGCTGATAGAACCGTACGACATGGCACCGGTGTTAAAGCGGCGGACGATGTTGCGCGCGGGCTCCACCTCGTCGAGCGAAACCGGCGTGCGGCCGTTGGCATTAAAGTCGAGCAAGTCACGCAGGCGCACGGCACGGCCGGTGCGGTGCAGGCGGGCGCTGTACTCCTTAAAGGTGTCGTAGCTGTCCTCACGGCAGGCGGTCTGCAGCAAGTAGACAGTCTGCGGATCGATGAGGTGATCCTCGCCGCCGAGCGGGCGCCACTTGGTCAGACCCAGCGTGGGCAGCTGATCGGGAGCCGGGCTCTTAAGGATAGCGAGCGCGGCGTCGTAGCGCTCGTTTTGCTCGCGCTCAACGTCCTCGACACCCATACCGCCCACACGGCTCACCGTGCCGGCGAAGTACGCGTTGACGAACTCCGGCGTAAAGCCCACGGCCTCGAAGATCTGCGCCGAATGGTAGCTCTGCACCGTGGAGATGCCCATCTTGGACATGATGGAAACGATGCCGGCGGTCGCAGCCTTATTGTAGTTGGCGATGCCCTGCTCGGCTGTCACGTCCAGATCGCCGTGCGCCGCCAGGTCGCGAATGCACGCATGCGCGTTGTACGGATAGATGCCGCTCGCGGAGTAGCCCACCAGCGCCGCAAAGTCGTGCGGAGACACGGCGTCGCCACACTCCACCACGATGTCGGCAAAGGTACGCACGCCGGCGCGGATCAGGTGGTTGTGCACGCAGCCCACGGCGAGCAGTGACGGCACGGGTACCTCGTCCGCTCCGGCGCGATCGCTCAACACCACGATGTTCACGCCGTCGCGGACCGCAGCCTCAACGTCCTCTGCAAGCTGCTTGAGCGCAGCCTGCAGCACGCCCTCGCCGGCATCGCGGCGGTAAACGGCACGAAAACGGCGGGTCTTAAAGCCAACACGGTCAATCGCGCAAATGCGGTCGAACTCCTCCTCGCTCAGCAGTGGGCGCTCCAAACGCACCAGTTGGCAGGCCGTACGAGAGTCCTCGAGCAGGTTGCCGTGGTTGCCCAGGTAGAGCGTGGTCGAGGTGACCATATGCTCGCGCAGGGCGTCGATCGGCGGGTTCGTGACCTGGGCGAACAGTTGATAGAAGTAGTCAAAGAACGAGCGCGTCTTCTTGGACAGGCAGGCCAGCGGCGCATCGATACCCATCGAGGCGAGCGGGGCCTTGCCCTGCTGGGCCATGGGGCGCACGACCTCGTCAACATCATCCCAGTGGTAGCCGAGCTTAGCCATGCGCACGGCGGCAGGCACCTCGGCATCCTCGGCAGGCGTTGCCGCGGCGGGCTTGTCGAGCGCGTCAACGGTCAGCGTCTCCTCGGCAATCCAATCGCGGTAGGGCTTTTCCTTGGCATAGCGGGCGCGCAGCTCGTCATTGTAGATCACACGGCCGCGGGCAAAATCGACCTCGAGCATCTGGCCCGGTCCCAAACAACCGCTTGTCAGGATATTCTCGGGACGCACCTCGATGGTGCCCACCTCGCTTGCCAGCATAAAGCGGCCGTCGCGCGTCACGTAGTAGCGAGCCGGGCGCAGGCCGTTGCGGTCGAGGGCGGCACCCAGCGTACGGCCGTCGGTAAAGGCGATGGCCGCCGGGCCGTCCCAGGGCTCCATGAGCATGGACTGGTAGGCATCGTAGGCGCGACGCTCCTCGCTCAGGTTGTCGTTGTGGTCCCACGGCTCGGGCAGCAACATGGACGCGGCACGCGTGAGCGGACGGCCGTTCATGACCAAAAACTCGAGCACATTATCCAGAATCGCGGAGTCGGAACCCTCGCGGTTGATGATGGGCATCACACGCTCAAGATCATGCTGCAGCACGGGGCTGTACAGGTTAGGTTCGCGGGCGCGAATCCAGTTGACGTTGCCCTTGAGGGTGTTGATCTCGCCGTTGTGGATAATAAAGCGGTTGGGATGTGCGCGCTCCCAGCTAGGTGTGGTGTTGGTGGAGTAGCGCGAGTGGACGAGCGCCACGGCCGTCTTGACGGCGGCGTCGTTGAGATCGATAAAGAAGCGGCGCATCTGCGTGGCGACCAGCATGCCCTTGTACACGATGGTGCGCGAGCTCATGGAGCACACATAGAAGATCTTGTCACGCAGGGCAAACTCGGCGTCGGCCTTCTTTTCGATGGTACGGCGGCACACGTACAGGCGACGCTCAAAGGCATCGCCGGCGGGCGTGTCGTCCGGACGGCCCAGGAAGGCCTGCAGGATGGTGGGCATGCAGGCGCGGGCCGTCTCGCCCAGATCGTGAGGGTCGACCGGCACCTCGCGCCAAAAGAGCAGCGGCACGCCGGCCTCGGCACAGCCTTCCTCAAACACGCGGCGGGCATCCTCTACGCCCTTGTCGTCTTGCGGGAAGAACAGCATGGCCACGCCATAGTCGCCCTCTGCCGGCAGAATCTGGCCGCACTTTTGAGCCTCTTTGCGGAAAAAGTGATGCGGAACCTGGAACAGGATGCCGGCGCCGTCGCCGGTATTCTTCTCGAGTCCCGTGCCACCGCGGTGCTCCAAGTTGACCAGAATGGACAGCGCATCATCCAGAATCTGGTGGTGGCGCTCACCGTTGATATCGGCAAGCGCGCCGATGCCACATGCATCGTGGTCGAATTCGGGGCGATAAAGGCCCTGCTGCTGAGCGGAATCTGCCTGCATCGCGATCCTCCCCTAGATATTAAGACAGTCAGTTGAATAGGCATACTAGAAGCATCGCCGGCCCATTGTGTTTCCCGCCCGTTTCGAAACAATTGCGTAACGCACGCCCTACGAGTGGACACCGCCGACCTCAAGGGCAACAACAAGGGCCCCAGGTTCGGCCTGTAAGCTCACCGCTTCAAACATCTCAATCTGTAACAGGAAGACCCAATTTCGACGACTAACTGTTACAGATTGAGATGTTCTCGAGAGACGGTTACGAATGTCTCAATCTGTAACACGAGGGGCCGGTTTTGGCGGCCAGCTGTTACGGATCGAGATTTTCCATAGGACCATTTCGTCCTGTCTCGATCTGTAACACCTAGGCCCAATTTCCATCCCTAGTTGTTACAGATCGAGACATTTCGGCAACCCCCTTTTACCATCCTATTCAAATACAACAATTTTGTTAGTCATGATCAAATTTTGAGCCTAAAACGGGTATCCTTTGCGGCGTCAAACAAACGGCACGCAGGAGTGCACCATGATCGACCATCTCAAACATCACTTTGGCTCCCCGCGCACCGGCGGCCACGGCGGACTCGACATCGCACGGCATATCGGCCCCGGGCTGCTCGTGACCGTCGGCTTTATCGACCCGGGCAATTGGGCCTCCAATATGGCCGCCGGCTCGCAGTTTGGCTACGCGCTGCTGTGGATCGTCACGCTGTCCACGATCATGCTCATCGTGCTGCAACACAACGCGGCTCACTTGGGCATCGCCACGGGCATGTGTCTTGCCGAGGCCACGACGCGCCACCTGCCCCGCCTCGTCGGGCGTGCGATACTCGGCAGCGCGTATCTAGCCACGGTCGCCACCGCCATGGCCGAAGTCCTGGGCGGTGCGATCGCACTTCAAATGCTCTTTGGCCTGCCCGTACGTGCCGGCTGCATCATCGTGGCGGCGGCATCGATTGTCATGCTCATGACAAGCTCCTACAAACGCGCCGAACGCTGGATCATCGCCTTCGTGGGCGTGGTGGGACTTTCGTTTTTAGCCGAGCTTCTGCTGGTCAAGGTCGACTGGCCGCAAGCCGCCACAAGCTGGATTACACCCAGTATGCCCACCGGCTCAGTCGCGATTATCGTAAGTGTCCTAGGCGCGGTCGTTATGCCCCACAACCTCTTCCTGCACTCCGAGGTCATCCAATCCATGCACTTCGAAGGCCAAGGCGAGCAGGTTATCGAAGAACGCCTGCACTACGAGCTCTTCGACACGCTCTTTTCGATGGGTGTGGGCTGGGCAATCAACTCGGCCATGGTCATCCTGGCCGCAACGACCTTCTTTGCGCACGGCATTGTCGTAGACGACCTCGCCGTCGCAGCGGCCACGCTCTCCCCCATTCTGGGCCCGGCAAGCTCGACCATCTTTGCGGTGGCACTGCTGTTTGCGGGCATATCGAGTAGCGTGACGGCGGGCATGGCGGCGGGCACCATCACCGCGGGCATATTCGACGAGGAATACGACATCCACGACCGACATTCCTCGATCGGAGTGGCGGCCTGTTTCGTCGGCGCAGTGGCGGCGTGCCTGATCGTCCCGAATCCTTTTGAGGGTCTCATTTGGAGTCAGGCACTGTTGTCGCTTCAGCTGCCGATTACGGTCTTTGTGCTCATACGACTCACCAGCTCGCCCCGCGTCATGGGCAAATACGCCAACTCGCGCCCGCTCAACGCGTTGCTCGTAGGGATCGGTGTCATCGTGACGATTCTCGACATCGTGCTGCTAACGGGGATGTAATGGGATGGCGCGACTGTCCAGATATAACGTCTCAATCTGTAACACGTGAACCCGTTTTGAGCCCTTAGATGTTACAGATTGAGATTTTCTGAGAGATAGTTTCAGTTTGTCTCGATCTGTAACAAGTGGACCCAATTTCCGCGCCCAGATGTTACAGATCGAGATATTTCTTCAGCCCCAACCTTTTGTCTCGATCTGTAACAAGTAGAGGGGGTTTACGTGCCTAAATGTTATAGATTGAGATTTTGAGAATGATGGTTTTGGTTTGTCTCGTTCTGTAACAGGAAGACCCGTTTTGAGCCGTTAGATGTTGCAGGTTAAGACAAAAGGTCGGCCGGACTCACAACAGACAGGATCGGCTAATAGCAGCCGTGATCCCTTGGGGACGGAGGAAAAGGGCCCCGGCCGGGATATCCGACCGGGGCCCTTGGACAGAGCTATATGTTGCTGCAAGTCGTGTGTCTACGAGCTACTCCTCGACGAGCTCAAACTGATCGGGACCGACGCCACACACCGGGCACACGTAATCCTCGGGCAGTTCGGGCGTGTCGACCTCTACCTCGTAACCGCAAACGGTGCACACGAACTTGTACGTCTTCTTTTCCTCGGCCATGATGTTCTCCTCTCGAACGTGGCTGCTGGTGTACTTTGCTTATTAGTATACATTCTTAATAATATAATGCAAGCGGTTTTACCGCATTTCTACCCTTGGTACGAAGACGCCTTGGGCGGCGTCTTGCCCTTCAGGACCTTATGGTAGTAATCGTAGGTGAGCGGCGTCTCGTCGCTCAGGCGCTCGGCATCCTCGACCTCGCCGATAAACAGTAGATGCGTGCCCACATCCACTGTGTCGATCAAACGGCAGCTAAACAAGGCCGCCGCATGCTCGGGAACATAGGGCATGCCCAGTGCGGTCTCGCACGTCTCGTACTTGGCAAATTTGTCATAGTTGCTGCTGGTACGGAATCCAAAGTTACCAATGTAGGGCATATCGGCCGTCTGATCGATCACGGTCAGCGCAAAGGCCTTGGCAGACGAGATAACGCCAGACGTGACATTTTCCTTGTTCACGGCAACCGAAATGCGCGGCGGCGTGGACGTCACCTGCACCGCGGTGTTGATAATGCAGCCGGCGCGCGATCCATCTGCCGCGGCACTCACCACATACAGCCCGCAGGGCATCGTAAAGAACGCAGTTTTATCCAAAACGATCACTCCCCTAACTCGGAATTGAGCCTTGCAGACGTATATACCCACAATGAGACATATGTGTCAGAACGGTAAGAAAAATGAGCCACACGCAGTTGCGGTGAAAAAGTCCCTGTTTAAGCCTGGATACCCAACAAACAGGAACTATTCCACCGCAACTTGCGAGGAGCAGACCGGGAGTACGACAACAGTGATGGATGAACATCCCCGCCCGCCCGGATATCAACCCTTAGCGATTACGCTCCTTAAGCGCGCGATCGATTTCGCGCTGAACGTCACGTTTGGCCATGTCCTCGCGTTTGTCGTAGAGCTTTTTGCCACGGCCCAGGCCCAACAGCAGCTTAACGCGACCATCGGTATTAAAGTAGAGCTCGAGCGGCACCAGTGCATAGCCGCGGTTGCGCAGTTTGCCGTCAAGAAAATCAATCTCCTTGCGATGCAGCAGCAGACGGCGCCGGCGATCGGGATCACGGTTCCACACGCCACCGTGACTATAGGGATGGATGTGCAAACCCACCAGCCAGCACTCGCCGCCGCGAATCAGCGCAAAAGTATCGGTAATCTGACAGGCGCGCTCGCGAATCGACTTGACCTCGGTACCGCTCAGCTCAATGCCGCATTCGAATGTCTCGTCGATAAAGTATTCGTGATGCGCCGAACGATTCTTGGAGATGAGCTTGCGCTCGCGCTTACTGGGCATCGCCGGCCTCCTCGGCGTCATCGGCTTTCCCGCTCGCGGCCTCGCGTTTGGCCTTGCGCTCGGCGTTGAGCTCGGCATCGCTTTCGCGCACCAGCTTAATGATCGCCGCGCATGCCTCCTCTCCCACCAGGTCGCGGGCACGGACCGTCAGGCGTGTAGCCTCCTGCTTGTCACCGTCGCCCGCAGCGTCGGTCGCACACATAATCAGACAAATGGCAATCTCGGCCGAAGGCGAAGTCGGTACGCCCTGCAACGCCAGCTCGCCCATCACATGCTCATCACTCTCGTCGGCGGCATCCGGATAGGTGGCATGGATCTTGCTGAGTAAGCGCGTCGTATGTGAATCGCCAGGGGCCAAGCGCAGCGCCAGACGTGCGCAACCCACGGCCGCCGAGACGTTCTCGGTCTCGGGCTCCAAAAAGTACTGGCCCAAGTTGGCGTAGGCGCGGGCGGCGCACCTGCCGTCACTCGCACGCTCCAGCACCGAAAACGAAAGCGAAGCCCACTCCTGCTTGTCCTCGAGCGCACGGAACAGCTCGGCCAGATCCAGTCGGTAGTTGCAGTTCATGGGGTCCCAGCGCACGGCCTGCATCAAGGCATTGCGGGCGCTCACATAATCCTGCTGACGGATGTAGGCAAACGCCATGTCGGAGTACAGGCGGTCAAACGGCACCTCGACCTGCACCAGCTCGCGTGGATCCTTTTCCACGCGGCGGTAGGCCAGGCGCTCAAACTTGCTATCGAAGCTAAAGTACTGGCGGTTCTCCTCCGTTTTGCACTCGGCATCGATATACTCCTCGGCGAGCTCCACCAAACGCTCCAGCAGCGGCGTCGCCGTGGCCAGGTCTCCCTGCGCCAGGTAATTCTCGGCATACGTAATGTCTTGTAGGCTGATGGGCAGGTCCATGGCAACTCCTCGGTCCAGGTGAAACGCGGCTCATTCCACACATGCGGTGTATACACAAAACCCGGGTCTCTTGCGAGGCCCGGGCATTCAATTTGTGGTAGCCCGTACCAGATTCGAACTGGTGATCTCCGCCTTGAGAGGGCGGCGTCCTAAACCGCTAGACGAACGGGCCATATGTAGCAAATGCAATGGCTGGGATGGAGGGAGTCGAACCCCCATTGACGGAACCAGAATCCGCTGTCCTGCCATTAGACGACATCCCAATGACTGCATCGCTGCGCTCGGCTGTGCCTTTGCGCAAGAAAGAAATATACGGGAAGCATCGCGATGACGCAAGTCTTTATTTTAACTTTTTTAAAATTGGCCTGATTTTAGCCAACCCGTGAAGGACCTGTGAAGCGACACATCTGCCCCTTATGGACAAAGGATGGCGAAGCGATACTTCGACAAGCACGCATAGCTCTTCGGCCCGCACGGGTGGCCGCGGTTCAAAAACTGACCGGAGCAAGCCTGTCAGCGAAAACTGTATCCCAAAATCGGCATCCAAAACGGGATACAGCTTCCCCGCAGTCGCTACAGCAACGCCTCGGTCCAAGCCGCTTCCCTAAAGCCGGGGATCGCAAAGTCGTCGCCCACCAGCAGCGGGCGCTTAACCAGCATGCCGTCAGTCGCCAGCAGCTCGCAGCATTCCTGGTCCGTCATACCCGCATCCAGGCGCGCTTTCAGACCAAGCTCTCGATATTTCATGCCCGACGAGTTAAAGAAGCGTCGCACCGGCAATCCCGACCGCGCAACCCACGCGGAAAGCTCCTCGGCTGTTGGGTTATCCGCTACGATATCGCGATCGATATACTCAACCCCGTGCTCATCCAGCCATGCCTTAGCCTTTTTACAGGTAGAGCACTTGGGATACTCAACAAATAGCACTGCCACAGGAATCTCCTCTTCGTAAAGACGCATGTCTGGGTAAGCGCCGAAGCGTCGATGGCGCGTATCGACAGTTGACATTGTAACCGGTTGCCATAAAGAGTATCCAACGATGCCGGTAGTATCTTGGGTATCCAGACACGTCTTGCATGGGCGCCGATGGGACGAGTGGCATAACGCGCCAACGCGGCCACCAGCAGCACCAGCACGATAGCGGTGACATCGCCCGCAGCATCGAAACCCAGGTCAATAATGTCGAAGTGCCTGCCGGGAACAAAAATCTTATGCACCCGGTCGCCAACCAAGTTTTTTCTGGCCAAACTAATGGATGAGCTTAAAGTCCAAGTGCCCGCGGGTCGTGTTGACGCGCGAGACCTCGATGATCACGCGCTGCCCCAGCTCATAGCGAGTCCCCGTGTCGGCACCCGTGAGCGTGAGCGCGTCCTCGTCAAACTCGAACCACTCGCTTCCCAAGCTCTTAATCGAGACCAAGCCCTCGACCTGTGTCAGGTCGAGGCGCACAAAGAGGCCCATGCTGCTGACCCACGAAATGGTTCCGGCATAGCGCTCGCCCAGACGATCCTCGTAATACTGGGCAATCTTGATCTTTTGCGTCGCATGGCTGGCGGCGTCGGCCGCACGCTCGGCATCGCTGCATGCACGGCAAATCTGCGGCAAGATGCGCGGCAGCGACTCGCGACCCCTGCCGATCAGCCGCGGCGTGCGCGCCAAGGCATCCTTGCCGCCCAGCTGCTCATACGCCAGCTGCAGTTTGAGCACACGATGGACAACAAGGTCCGGATAGCGTCGGATAGGGCTCGTAAAGTGGCAGTAGCACGGCGCGGCGAGCGCAAAGTGGCCCTCGTTGCGCGGCTTGTACAGCGCGCGCTGCATGCTGCGCAATAGCAACGTGTTGACAAGCGGGGCATTTGCCGTGCCAGCGGCAGCGTCAACCGCCGCCTGCAGCTCATCGGGACTTCCCAGGGCAATGCCGGCCGCGCGGCGATCGTCGATGATACCCAGCTGCGCCAGCGCCACAGCGGCCCCGTGCAAGCTGTCGGGGCTGGGATCCTCATGCACGCGATAGCATGCCTCAATATCGCGGTCTGCCAGCCACTCGGCAACGCACTCGTTGGTAAGCAGCATAGCTTCCTCGATGAGCGACGTGGCACACGAGCGCTCGCGGGCCACGATCTGCACGGGAATGCCGTCCTCGTCCAGCAAAGCGCGAATCTCCGCCGTGTCAAAGTCGACCGAGCCGCGCGCACGGCGAATGCGACGGCGTCGCTCGGCAAGCTCGTTGGCAGCAACTAGGAAATCGCTCAGATCCACGTCGTAGTCGCGGGCAGTCTCTTCGCAAGTCAAACCGCGCTCAAGCGCCTCCTCGCGCGACGCCTCGGCTGCAGCAACATCCTCGGCGGCACCTTCCAACACGGAGTACTCCACCGCACCGGCACGCACCAGCAGTGCCTCGGCACCGTCATAGTCCATGCGCACGCGCGAGCGAATCACGCTAGGATACGGATCGTAGTGGCGGACGTGCCCCTGCGCATCGAGCTCGATGTCGACGGTAAACGCCAGGCGATCCTCGTCGGGGCGCAAGGAACACAGGTCATTCGACAGGCGCTCGGGCAACATGGGAAGCACGCGATCGGCAAGGTACACCGACGTCGTGCGATGGCGAGCCTCTAGGTCGATGTGTCCGTCCCAGGCCACATAATGCGATACATCGGCGATATGGACACCCAGCTTGTAGCCGCCCTGCGTCGTGCGCTCCAAAGAGATGGCGTCGTCAAAGTCGCGCGCGTCGACCGGATCGATCGTGATGATAAAACGGTCGCGCAGATCACGGCGAAGTGGGTCCTTAAGAGCTGTCGCCACGTCGAGCGATAGCTCCTCGGCCTCGGCAAGGGCGGTCTCGGGATAACTATCGGTATAGCCGTAACGAGCCATGACATATTGAACGCCCAAGTCGGGTGCATCGTCGCCGCCAATGCGGCGCTCAAGAGTCACGGTGCCCGATTCCAAGCGTGTCGGATAGCTCAAAATGCGTGCGACGACTGCATCGCCCGGATGCACGCCCAAACGCTCCGCCGAAGTATCCTCGGGCAACATAAAGAAATCGGCCTTGAGACGCGAATCAAGCGGCTCGATCACACCGAGGGGGCCTGCCGTCTGATACGTGCCCACCACGCTTATGGCCGCGCGCTCGACAACGCCCTCGATCACGGCACGGCGATCGCCGCGCGGTCCGGTCTTAATGCTCACGGCCACGATGTCGCCGTCCATTATCTCGCGCTTGCCGCGACCCATAACCTTATAGTCGCCATTATCGGTGACAACATAGGCGCTGTGCTCATGGAGCTGCACGCGGCCCGTCAGGCTGGGACGCCGCTCGCTACGCACCGGCGCGCGCTTGTTGCGAGCGCTACGCTTATGTTTGTTATTGCGCCCCATGGCGCCTCCTTACTATCTGTTGCGGGGCCCGCAGGCGCAACCGCATCATGTCAAAACACCGTGCAGGCCTAAACCGCACGCATCAATGAGTCTACCCAATCAACAACAGGGCACGCACCTCGCGTCATGATCCCTATGTGACGGAGAAAATCGAATTATCGAGACAAGCCGAACTGCCGGTGAGCCCTTTTCCTCCGTCGCACGGGAATCAAAAAACGGGCCGCCCCAGAGCGGGACGGCCCGTTAGCAAAACTAATTCCAGCTGTGTCTACACGCGCAGGTAGCGACGCATGGCAATGGCGGAACCAAAGAGACCGATGATCACGCCGACCAGGACCAGTGCGGCATACGTCACCAGGTAGTATTGCATCGGCAGCGCAAACGACATCCAGCCAATGCTCTCCTGAAGACGCGGAACCAACAGGTTGCGAAGCAGCTCCAAAACACCGATGGAAAGCAGCGAGCCCAAAACGGCCTGCAGCACGCCCTCGGTGATAAACGGACCGCGAATAAAGCCATTGCTGGCGCCCACCAGGCGCATGATAGCAATCTCGCGGCGGCGAGCCGTAATCGACAGGCGAATCGTGTTGTTGATAAAGATGAACGCGATAAACGTCAGCAAACCAACAAGCACAACGGCAGCGATGCGGATGTAGTTCGTCACCTGGAACAGGCGGCTCACTTCCTCCTGACCGTACAGAACGCTCGCATCAACGTCACCGTCATCCGCGATCTTCTGGAAATCGGAGTTCTTCTTGAGCTTCTTGGCCGTGCTCTCGACCTGGGACGGATCGTCCATCTCGATCGCGAACGAAGCAGGCAGCGGATTCTGGCCATCAAGTGCGCTCAGAGTGGCGTCGGCGTTACCCGACATCTTGCTCGTGTACTCGGCCAGCGCGTCGTCCTTGTCCTTATAGGTCACGGACTTAACGTTGTTCCACGTCTTGAGCTCACTCTCGAAAGCCTGGACGTCGGCCTGGTCGGCGTCATCGCTAATAAACGCGTTGATAACAACCTGGTCCTCAACGGTGCCGATCACGGAGTTCAGCATCGCGGAACCCATGATGAACAGGCCGATGATAAACAGCGAAAGGAAAATCGTGATGACGGCGCCGAGCGAGGTGGTCCAGTTACGGAAGAAGTGGCTCATTGCCTCTTTGAGCGAATAGCCCACGTTAGTTGGTGCCATAGTTGCCGTAACCTCCCCTCTCCTGGTCGCGGATTACGTGGCCGCCCTCGAGGGCGATCACGCGACGATGCATACTATCGACCATCTCGCGATCGTGGGTAGCCACGATCACGGTCGTGCCGGTGCGGTTAATGCGCTCGAGCAGCTTCATGATACCGAGCGAAATTGCCGGGTCGAGGTTGCCCGTTGGCTCGTCGCAAATCAGCAGCGGCGGACGGTTGACCATGGCGCGGGCGACGGCCACGCGCTGTTGCTCGCCGCCGGAAAGCTGATCGGGCAGCGAGTCCATCTGATCGGCCAAACCGACCAGACGCAGTACCTCGGGCACCTGGCTGCGAATGACGCCCTTGGGCTTGCCTATGCACTGCAGGGCAAACGCCACGTTTTCATAGGCGGTCTTTTGCGGCAGAAGCTTAAAGTCCTGGAACACGGCGCCAATCTGGCGGCGCAAGAAGGGAACCTTGCGGTTCTTGATTTTCATGAGATCCTGACCGGCGACCAAAATGCGACCGCTCGTAGGCCTGACATCACGGTTGAGCGTGGAAAGCAGCGTGGTCTTACCCGATCCGGAATGACCGACCAAGAAGACGAACTCACCCGGATAGATCTCGATGTTGATGTCGTCGAGTGCGGGCTTGTTGGGCTGTGCCGGGTAGATCTTGGTGACATGCTCCATCAGAATGACGGGCTCGACACCGGCCTGCTTGGCCATCTTCTTGCGACTTGCCTGCGGATCGATAGGCGCGAACACCGACGTAAAATCGGGGTTGTTGAGCGCGTTGTCAAGACTTGCGACCTCGGCAGCCTGATCATTCTCGACCATGGGCGCAGCGGGCTGCGTAGGATCGGGAATGCCGGCAAAGAGGCCGGACTGCGCCGGCTGCGGCACGGGCGTAGCAGGAACCATGGGATCGGGAATGCCCGCCATGGTCGGCTGAGGCTCGGCTGACGTCTGAGGCTGGTTCACGCGAGCAGTCACCTTTTGGACGGGCTCAAAGCCCGCAGCGGCAGAAAGCTCGACATCGCTGGTGGGATTGTAGGCAAAGGGATCGGATGCCGGCCGTGCCTGATCTGCCGGCTGTGCGGGGGCCTGGGCAATATGCTGGCCCTCTGAATCCGGAGTGGCGAAACGTGTGCCCGGGACACCTTGCCGTGTCTTGGGGGCCTCATCGCCCGCACCGGAGGTACGGAAGTGGTTACCCACTGGTGCTCCTTATCATCGTGCGTTTAAACTACATGAGCGCTTTGTATTTTAGCAGCATTAGCTTCGCTGCACATAAGAAGCATGGCAGGGTTTTGGTCTCACCGGCCGCGCACAGGGCTACCTCCCAAATCGTCCTCGGACATGTCGGAGTCCCCGCTGCGCGCTTCGCGCTGCGGGGACTCCTCCGTCCTGCGGAATGATTTGGGAGGTAGCCCTGTGCGCGGCCTGCGGCTACTAAGGAGTCGCCGCGTTTTTCTTGGGGTGCTGCATATACAAAGTTGGAAGGGCTGAGTTGCACTTTGTTGGTCTGGGTCCGCTTCCCGGAGGAAGCCCTTGCTTGGTGCGGACCTGATTTGTTTGTTGCCGACAAAAACAGGGGCGCCCTCTTTGGGGGCGCCCCTGTTCTGGCTTGCTTACGGTTGCTGAAGCGATACTTTGCCTCGTCTTGCCCTAGGCCAAGAACTCCTTGGTGGTTGCCACGATGTTGGCGGCATCCAGGCCGTACTTGTGCAGGAGCTCGGCGCCCGGACCGGACTCGCCAAAGGTGTCGTTGACGCCAATCTTCTTGAGCGGCGTCGGGCACTGAGCGCAGAGCACGTCGGCAACGGCGCTGCCCAGGCCACCGATCACGGAGTGCTCCTCGACAGTCACGACGTGGCCGGTCTTGGCGGCGCTCTTGACGATCAGATCGACGTCGATGGGCTTAATGGTGTGCATGTTGATGACCTCGGCGTCGATGCCCTCGGCAGCGAGCTGCTCGGCAGCCTCGAGAGCCTCGCCAACCATCAGGCCGCAGGCAATGATGGTCACATCGGCGCCCTCACGCATGACGATGCCGCGGCCCAGCTCGAACTTGTAGGTCTCGGGGTCGTTGATGACCGGCGAGGCCAAACGGGCAAAGCGCATGTACACGGGGCCGTCGCACTCGTAGGCGGCGCGGACCACGGCGCGGGCCTCCACGTCGTCGGCCGGGACAATCACGGTCATGCCAGGGATAACACGCATAAGGGCGATATCCTCGCAGCACTGGTGCGTGGCACCGTCCTCGCCCACCGAAATACCGGCGTGCGTGGCGCCGATCTTGACGTTGAGGTGCGGATAGCCGATGGAGTTACGGACCTGCTCAAAAGCGCGGCCGGCGGCGAACATGGCAAAGGTGCTCGCGAAGGCAGTACGACCGGTGGTCGCGATACCGGCGGCGACACCCATCAGGTTGCTCTCGGCAATGCCCACGTCAAAGAAGCGGTCGGGGCAGGCGGCCTTAAACTTACCGGTCTGCGTGGCGGCAGCCAGGTCGGCGTCGAGGACCACAAAGTCGTCGTGCTCGGCAGCGAGCTCAACGAGGGCCTCGCCGTAGCTTACACGCGTGGCGATTTTCTTGACGTCTGCCATCCTAGAGCTCCTCTCCGGCGGCCGTGAGCTCTGCCATGGCCTGCTCAAACTGTTCATCGTTGGGGGCTTTGCCGTGCCAACCAACCTGGTTCTCCATAAAGGAAACGCCCTTGCCCTTCATGGTCTCGGCGATAATGGCGGTAGGCTGACCCTTAGTGGCGCGAGCCTCGGCAAAGGCGGCGCGAATCTGACCGAAGTCGTTGCCGTCGGCGAGCTCCACCACGTGGAACTTAAAGGCGCGGAACTTGTCGGCGAGCGGCATGGGATCGTTGACCTCCTCGACGGGACCGTCAATCTGCAGGCCGTTGTGGTCAACGATCACGCAGAGGTTGTCGAGCTGCTGATTGCCGGCAAACATGGCGGCCTCCCAGACCTGGCCCTCCTCGCTCTCGCCGTCGCCCAGCAGGGCGTACGTGCGGTAAGTATCGCCCCAGTGCTTGGCGGCGACGGCCATGCCCACGGCGGCGGAGATGCCCTGGCCCAGCGAGCCGGTGGACATGTCGACGCCCGGGGTGTCGTTCATGTTGGGGTGGCCCTGCAGGTGGCTGCCGATATGGCGCAGCGTCTCGAGGTCCTCCTTGGGGAAGAATCCGCGCTCGGCGAGCACGGCGTACAGACCCGGAGCGCAATGGCCCTTGGAGAGCACAAAGCGGTCGCGGTCGGCCTTGCGAGGATCGGCCGGGTCGACATTCATTTCCTCAAAGTACAGATAAGTCATGATGTCGGCAGAGCCGAGCGAACCGCCCGGATGGCCGGACTTGGCAGCGTGCACGCCGGTGACGATGCCCTTCCTTACCTCATTGGCAACCTTTTTGAGCTCTTCGTCGCTCATTGTGCCTTCCTTTCATCCTCTTTAGACAAGATGCGCACGGCGCAGAAGGTAATCCCAACCCAGCCGCAATGCACGTGCGCCATTCATTATGCTGGAAACTGAAGGCTTTACCAGAGTTTTTATCATTATTTGAATAATTTAGCTGGCAGACCCGCTGATGAATCGGTTTATCAATGTGAACGTCTTTTGGATGGAGCGCAGTCTGCCCTACGCGTTAATGTCCTTGAACCCCTCACCGAAGGCTTCCGTAACGTCGGCGACCGTCACGATAGCTTGAGGATCGCGCTCGCGCACGATGGTCTTGAGTGTATTGAGCTCGCGGCGGCTAACGATCACCATAATCACCGGCTTCTCCGCGCCCGAATACATGCCGGTCGCCTTAAATTTAGTGCAGCCGCGACCCAGGCCATACATGATATCGGCCGCGATATCGGGGAAATTGTCCGAGATGATGAGCACCATACGGCGCTTGTTGCCGCCATCGACCACAGCGTCGATCACATAGCCGCTAATTACCATCGAAAGCCCTGCATACAGCGCGTTCTCTAGAGAGAAGACGGGGGCCGATGCCGCGCATACGGCGACATCGATCGCCATGACGGTCGAACCCACCGGCAGCGAGGTATTACGCGAGATAATCTGGCCGATGGTGTCGGAGCCGCCGGTGTTGGCGCCGGCGCGTAACACCATGCCGTAACCAATGCCCGTGATAATGCCGCCCCACATAGCGGGAAGCATCAGGTCTGCATCTGCCAGAGGCGCTACAAACGGGGCAAACAGGTCGGTAAAGAAGCCCAGTAGCACAAAGCCTGTCGCCGTCTGTACCACATAGAACATGCCGCCCTCGCGCATGACGACCAGCAACAGCAAGGCGTTCATCACGATGGTTTGGATACCGACGGGCAGCGACACGCCCCGCGCGGCACCGACCGCCTGGATAATAGTCGCAAGGCCCGTAACGCCACCGGCGGCAAGACCGTTGGGAATCAAAAACAGGTCGGTCGCGATGGCCGCCAAAGCGCACCCAAGCATGATCTGGGGTAGATCGTGGAAGAAGTTCATTGAAAGAATGCGCTTAATATCCAGACGATATGCCATGCTACCTCCCTCAAAAAAGCGCACCCCCTTGGGTGCGCTTTGAACTTCTTACCGTATTTGATTCTACCGATTCGCCGAGGAAAAACCACCCCGCGGCGGGTTTGCTCTGGATATAAAACCGCCTGTCCAGAGTTTAGTGTCGGTCCGTGACTCACCCGGGGCTTAAGCGGACGGAGACTCCGCATCAGCATTGCCGGTAGCCCAGCGATGGTAGCCGATCACAAACGGATCCAAGTCGCCATCGTCGAGAACGGCGTCGACGTTGCTGGTCTCCACGCCCGAGCGCAGGTCCTTGACCATCTGATACGGATAGAGCACGTAGCTGCGGATCTGGTTGCCAAAGCCAATCGTGGTCTTGGGACCGCGGATCTCGTCGAGCGCCTCGGCGCGCTTCTCGAGCTCAATCTCGTACAGGCGGGCCTTGAGAATCTGCATACACGCGGCCTTGTTCTGAATCTGGCTGCGCTCATTTTGGCAGGTCACTACAATGCCGCTGGGAAAATGCGTCACGCGCACGGCGGAGTCGGTAGTGTTGACGCCCTGGCCGCCCGGGCCGCTTGCGTGGTACACGTCGACGCGGATATCGTCGGGGTTGATCTCGATATCGATATCGTCGGGCAGCACCGGAATGACCTCGACGCCGGCAAACGTAGTCTGTCGACGCTTCTTGTCATCGGTGGGGCTAATGCGCACCAAACGGTGAACGCCGGCCTCGGCACGAAGCATACCGAAGGCATCCTTGCCCTCAACGGTAAAGGTCGCGCGATCAATGCCAATGACCTCGGCAGCGGGGCAATCGTTGATGGTGACCTTCCAGCCGCGGCGCTGGCAGTACTTCATGTACATCTTAAAGAGCATGAAGGTCCAGTCCTGCGCCTCCAAGCCGCCCTGTCCGGGCTTGATGGTCACAATCGCGTCACCGTGATCGAACTCGCCGGTAAACCAGCTCGAAAGTTCGAGCTCATCGATGGCGCGCGCCAGACGATCAGCCGTGGCGGCAGCCTCCTCACGCAGTGCAGCGGCATCGGGGTCATCGCCCATTTCCTCGGCAAGTTCCAGCGCCGCGCGGGCATCGGAGAGCTCGCCGCGCGCGGTATCCACGGCGGCGATATCCTCCTTGGCGCGCGCAATCTCTTCCATCGTGGCGCGAGCGGCATCGGCGTCGTCCCAAAAGCCGGGAGCGACGCTCTTGGCCTCAAGCTCGGTCACGTGGGTGCGCTTCTCGTCCAAATGAAGATACGACTCAACCTCGCCGAGCCGGTCCGCAAACGCGTCCAGCTCGGCGGGCGTTACCTCTAAAGCATCCGCCATTAACGATTCCTGCCGTGGCAGTACTTGAACTTCTTGCCGCTGCCGCAAGGGCACGGTTCGTTGCGACCCACGTTGACATACGGGTCGTCGCTCTCGGACTTGCGGTAGGTGGTCACCTTAGCGCCGTTGTTGACAGCTGCCGGTCCGCCCTGGACGGCCGTGCGAGCCTGTGCCCGTGCCTCCTTGCGCAGGACCGAGTTGCCGTTGTCGCCATCGACGTCGGCGGGGCCGGAGAAGCGCGCACCCTCGAGCGCGGGGTCCTCCTTGCGCTCCACAGCCTGCGGGGCGGCCTTGATCTCGATGCGCAGGACGGTGCGCAGGTAATCCTCGTACATGGTGTCGACGAGTACCTGGAACGCGCCATAGGCCTCGGTCTTGTACTCAACCAGCGGGTCGCGCTGACCAAAGCCGCGCAGGCCGATACCGGTCTTGAGATAGTCCATCTCCTGCAGGTAGTTCATCCAGCGGGTATCGATAACGCGCAACATAACCTGAGTATTGAGCTCGCGCATGAGGTCCTCGCCCAAGCGCTCGGCCTTCATGTTGTAGCACTTCTCGACGTAGGCTAGGACATCGGCAGCAAGGGCCTCGTAATCCTCGTCGGGGAACTTGGGCGTATCGATATGGCCGGTCAGCTCCACAACCCACTTGCGCAGGCCATCGAGGTCGCGCTCGCCGTCGTGGCTGTCCTTAGCGCAAAACTCTTGCACGCAGCGGTACACGGTGTCGTGCATGACCTCGGTGATGTGGTCGGTCAGGTCCTTACCGTCCAGAATCTTGTTGCGCTCGGCGTAGATAACCTGGCGCTGCTTGTTCATCACGTCGTCGTACTCAAGAACGCTCTTGCGCATGGAGAAGTTGATGCTCTCGACCTTGTGCTGGGCGCTCTCGACGGCCTTGGAGATGATCTTGTGCTGGATGGGCATGTCGTCGCCCATTTCTGCCGTGACCATCATCTTGGAGACGCGGTCCATCTTGTCGCCACCGAACAGGCGCATCAGATCGTCCTCGAGCGACAGGTAGAACTGGGTCTCGCCCGGATCGCCCTGACGACCGGAGCGGCCGCGCAGCTGGTTGTCGATACGACGGGACTCATGGCGCTCGGTACCGATGACGGTCAGGCCGCCGGCGGCAAGCACGCGCTCGCGCTCGGCCTTGCAGGTCTCCTTGGCCTCGGCGTTAAACTGCTCGAGCTGCTCGGGCGTCACGTCCTCCATGGTCAGGCCCTCGTACTCAAGGCGCTCGCGCACCAGCTCGTCGGGGTTGCCGCCCAGCAAGATGTCCGTACCACGACCGGCCATGTTAGTAGCGATGGTCACGGCGCCGTAGCGTCCGGCCTGGGCAACGATATGAGCCTCGCGCTCGTGGTGCTTAGCGTTGAGGACCTCGTGCGCGATGCCGCGCTTGGTAAGGGCGGCCGACAGCTTCTCGGAGCTTTCGATGGAGACGGTGCCCACCAGGACCGGCTGGCCCTTGGCGTGACGTCGCTCGACGTCGTCGGCAACGGCGTTGTACTTGGCCTGGATGGTGCGGTACACCAGGTCCTCATGATCGACACGCTGCACGGGCTTGTTGGAGGGGATGACCTCGACGGGCAGCTTGTAGATCTCGCGGAACTCGGCGTCCTCGGTAAGCGCCGTACCGGTCATGCCGGAAAGCTTGTCATACAGACGGAAGTAGTTCTGCAGGGTGATGGTAGCCAGCGTCTGGTTTTCCTCGCGCACGAGCACGCCCTCTTTGGCCTCGATAGCCTGGTGCAAGCCCTCGGAGTAGCGACGGCCCTCCATGATGCGGCCGGTGAACTCATCGACAATCTTGACCTCGCCGTTGGTAACGACGTACTGCTTGTCGCGGTGGAACATGTATTGGGCCTTCAACGCCTGCTGCAGGTGGTTGACCAGCTGGCCCGAAAGGTCGGCGTAGATGTCCTCGATACCCAGGCGGCGCTCGATCTTCTTGAGGCCGCGCTCGGTGGCGGCAATGGTGTGCTTGGCCTCGTCCATGACGTAGTCGCCCGTGGGCTCCACGTCCTCGGTGGCGGTGAGCATATCGTGCGACACGTCCTCGCCGCGCTCCAGCCCGCGCACGGCGCGCGCGAAGTCCTTGTAGGTGCTGGCCGACTTGGTGCCGGCGCCCGAGATGATCAGCGGGGTCCTGGCCTCGTCGATCAGGATGGAGTCGACCTCGTCGACGATGGCGTAGCTGTGGCCGCGCTGGACGCGCTGCTCGGGGCGGGTGACCATGTTGTCGCGCAGGTAGTCAAAGCCAAACTCGGAGTTGGTGCCGTAGGTGACATCGGCCTGGTAGGCCGGGCGCTTAAGCTCGAGCGGCATGTTGTTCTGCAGCAGGCCGACGGTCATGCCCAAATACTTGTAGATGCGGCCCATCCACTCGGAGTCGCGCTTTGCCAGGTAGTCGTTGACGGTAACGACATGCACGCCCTTGCCGGCGATGGCGTTAAGATAGCCGGCCAGGGTGGAGACGAGCGTCTTGCCTTCGCCGGTCTTCATCTCGGCGATATGACCTTCGTGCAGCGCCATGGCGCCGATGAGCTGTACGTCAAAGTGACGCATGCCCGTGATGCGCTTTGAAGCCTCGCGCACGGTGGCAAAGGCCTCGGGGAGCATGTCGTCAAGCGACTCGCCGTTAGCGTAACGCTCGCGGAACTTATCGGTCTGGCCGCGAAGCTCCTCCTCGGTCATCTTCTCAAACTGAGGCTCAAGCCCGTTGATCTGGTCAACGATCTTGTAGTAGCGCTTAAGGTCCTTATCGGATCCAAAGGACAGCAGCTTTGACATGAATCCCATGTGGTTTTCCTTTTTTGGCCATCGCCCGTAGCCACTGCACTGGGCGAGTTAAACACAGATAGTTGTACTTTAGCCAAACGGGACGCACGCTATACGCTCGACCTCATCCCCCACGTAATAACTACGACCGACCTGCCAAAAAGGGACGTTTTATTTTTAGTGGCTACGGCCCAGATAGGCGCCGATAACTTTGCGCTGCTCGACGCTCGCCCGATAGTAGACGCGAAGCTCGCCTTCGGCATTCAAATCAAAGCGCGCCTCGTCAATCAGGCCATTCTTGTGCGCGGTCATGAGCGCCTCCTGCATGCGCGGCCTTGCAAAGGCGGCAAACGATGCGTACTCGGCCGCGAGATCGGCCATCACATCGTCGACGCAAGCCTCGTCATGGCAAACAAAATAATCGAGCATGGCATAGTTAAGCGGAAGCATCCCGATCACCGTCCTTTTTAACCATGTCGAGGGGATTCACGGCGATCAGGCAAATGCCGACGAGGTTGACGACGGCCGCCACCCATGCGACGGACGGAAGCGCGTAGCCGTCAAAGCCCAAGACCAGGCCGACGATAATCCACGTAAACAGCGGCGCTGTAAAGGTATAGGTGCCGTTGATGGCCATGCCCAGCGCCGTGCCGCACATGGAGTTGGCGCGATACCAGCTCATAAACGAAAAGTAGGCGGCAAAACCGGAGCAGGCGAAAAACACGACGGAGGATTTGTCGGTGAGCGCTTGGGCGACAAGGACGTAACTCTGACCAAGGGGCTCTCCGCATGCCAAGGTTAGGACCGGCAGTACCAAGCACAGGTTGCCGACGCCCGAGACAAGCTGACGGATGTTGATGGCGATCTGAGGATCGATTATGCAGGTGGCGCGGCCGCCCACGCATCCCTCGACGCCCCAGCACAGGGCGGCTAACAGCGCCAGGCCCAAGCCAAGCGCCATGCCAGAAGATGCCTGCCCGCTCAGGCCGGCGCTACCGATCATGGCGCCGGCGACCACGCAGACAACGATGCCGGTGACGACACGGGGGCTAAGCGGCTGTCGGTAGAGCACGCGGGCGAGCACCGCACCGATCGCGGGGTTGAGCGCGGCGATGGGCACGGCAAGCGTGCCTGCCTGCGAAAGCGCGATAACGTAGGCGGCAGAAGCGATGGGCCCGCCAATGAAGGCGGCGGCGATAACGATGACGCCGGGCTTTGAGGCGATACAGCGGCCTAGGTCGGCGAGTTTGCCCTGACCGGCAGTGAAAAACGTGGCCCAGACGGCACTCAGCACGTCATTGACGCCCGAGGCGATTGTGGGCAAGATGAATACCGCCAAAAGGCCGGAGGGAGCAAATGCATCGAACCAACCGGCCCAAACGCCAAAGAGCTGACCGGCGGTAACAAAGGCCGTGTACAGCGCATACATACAGCTCGAAAGCGCCGCGACAGCGATACCCTTCCTAAAATAGGCAGCATCGAGCGCACGCTTCTTTGCCACCGCGAGCTCGCGATTGCCCAAGGACGTCGATGTGTCCACGTAGCCTCCTATCGGTTACCTGCCAAAAAGGGACAGGTTTATTTTGGCAGGTTTTATCTGGGCAAACGAAAAATCCCCACCGTTCGGTGCAAAGAGGACGTGCTACTTTGCGTCGATAAGAAAAGGGCCGTGCACCCAATTGGATGCACGGCCCTTTTGCCATGAATGCGAGCGATTCCTCGGCGAGCTATTTACTCAGCAGCCTCGGTGGTCTCGGTCTCGACAGCGGCCTCCTCGACGGGAGCCTCTGCGGGAGCCTCGGCGGCCTGCTTGGCAGCCTCCTCAGCAAACTTAGCGGCACGCTTGGCCTTCTCGGCAGCCTTAGCCTCAGCGGCGGCCTTGCGAGCGGCCTCGGCCTCAGCAGCCTTGGCGGCCTTGGCGGCCTTGGCCTCCTCGGCCTTCTTGAGCTGGGCGGCAGCGGCGCCACCAAACTTGTCGGCGAAGCGCTGGACGCGTCCACCGGTGTCGACGAACTTCTGCTGGCCGGTGTAGAACGGGTGGCACTCGTTGCAAAGCTCGACCCTCATCTCGGACACGGTAGCGTGCGTCTTGAAGGTGTTGCCGCAGGAGCACGTCACCGTGCACTCGACATACTGGGGATGGATACCCTGCTTCATGGTAGGACTCCTTATTGGTCAGGCGCTGGTTACCGATCAGCGCATAAGGCGTCTTGGTTTCCGACCAAGACAACAAACTCGGCTATGTTACCACGGCGTCGAGCGTCCCACAAAAGGTTCACGGTCTTTACGCCGGAGTGCACAGGCGAATCTGCCCGATCGCGGCGCCAACAGAGCCGCCCGAGCTGTCCAGGGTGCCAAAAATACACCCTACGAGACAAGCGCTCCATGTTGCAGACGTGTAACGCCGCAGCAAAGGTGCCCCTTTTTGCACGGGACAGGTACAATGATGAACACTGTACCGTAGCGGAGCGCCGCCGCGCGCCGCTAACACGCGAAAGGGTTTCCCATGGCCGAGATCTCGTCCTCCCGTATCGTCATCACCGTCCTTGGCAAGAACCGCCCCGGCATTGTCGCCGGCGTCACCCGCGTCCTGGGCGAAGCCAATGTCGACATCCGCGACATTACGCAGTCCATTATCGAGGACATCTTCACCATGACCATGCTGGCCGACACCGCCGAGTCCAAGCTCGACTTCGCCGAGCTGCAGAAGGCCCTGGCCGAGGCCGGCGAGCTTTCGGGCGTCAACGTGTCCATCCAGCGCGAGGACGTCTTTAACTTTATGTACCGCCTGTAGCGAACAGGCTGCGTGACGACGGCCCAACGTGCGCCCAGGCGCAACGTCGCCACATAGCCCGGAGAGGAGCGCGCATGGCCTACGACGCCAAGAAAATCTATTACCGCTTCGACGACCACCTGAGCCGCCTGGTCTTGGACTACGAAGCAAGCCGCCAGATTTCGCCCGAAAGCGAAAATTTATACTACGGCCTGCCGACCGACCCTTATGACGAGGAGCTGTTTGTCGAGCACGATGTCAAGCGCGGCCTGCGCAATGCAGATGGCTCGGGTGTGGTTGCAGGCCTCACTCGCATCTCGGATGTGCATGGTTACAACAAGGTCGACGGAAAGGCTGTGCCCGATCAGGGTAAGCTCACGCTTCGTGGCTACAGCATCGAAGATCTGGTCAACAATGCCCAGGCCGAGAACCGCTACGGCTACGAAGAAGTCGCCTACCTGCTCATCACGGGCTCTCTGCCCACCAAGGAAGAGCTTGACGGTTTTTGCGAACGCCTGGGTGCTTTTAGGCACCTGAGCGACGAATACGTCCGCGTGTTCCCCATGACCACGGTATCCTCGAGCATCATGAACGTGCTTCAGCGCGCCGTGTTGCTGCTCTATGCCTTCGATGCCGAGCCCGATGTAATCACACCCGAGCACGAGATCGACGTTGCCATTTCCATGCTGGCACGTCTGCCCCGCATCGCCGCCTTTGCGCACATGGCATCGATCGCAAAGTGCCACGGTTCGGAGATGCACGTGCCGCACCCCACGCCCGGTCTCTCCACCGCCGAGACCATTCTGCAGGTCCTGCGCGGCGGCATGGCGTTCACCCGCGACGAGGCCATGCTGCTCGACGTGATGCTCATGCTCCACGCCGAGCACGGCGGCGGCAACAACTCCACCTTCGCCTGCCGCGTGCTGTCGTCTTCGGCCACCGACCCGTATTCCGCCTACGCCGCGGCTATCGGCTCGCTCAAGGGCCCGCGTCACGGCGGTGCCAACGCCAAGGTCGTATCCATGCACGAGGACATTCGCGCGCATGTTTCCAACTGGGAAGACGATGACGAGGTCGCTGCATATCTGAGCAAGATTCTCGACAAGCAGGCCTTTGACGGCACGGGGCTCATCTACGGCATGGGACACGCCGTCTACACGCTCAGCGACCCGCGCGCCGAGGTCTGCCGCCACTACGCACGTTCGCTCGCCGCCAAGAAAGATCTGGGCGAGGAATTCGCGCTGATCGAGCGCATCGAGCGCCTGGCGCCCCAGGTCATGCGCGACCACGGCATGACCAAGCCTATCTGCGCCAATATTGACCTGTACACGGGCTTTATCTACAAGATGCTCGGCGTACCCGAGACGCTCTTTACGCCGATGTTCGCCGTGGCCCGCATGGCAGGCTGGTCGGCACACCGCATGGAAGAGCTCTTCTGCGCACACCGTATTATTCGCCCGGCATACCGTCCGGTAATCGAGCCACTGGAGTACAAGCCACTCGCCGACCGTTAGGACGCGCACCGTTATAGAACACGAGCGTGGCCAGGGTATCACCGCCCTCGGCCACGCTTTTTATGCCAGCAGAAAGGGCTGCATCGAATGCTAGAATTGCTTGGACGAAAGGAGACGCAATGGTACTCGACAGATACGCGCGATTTGCTGACAGCGCCGACGTGCTCTCTTGCCCCCTTTGCCACAGCGCCCTGAAGCTGCAGGAAGGGAGCCTCGTATGTCCGAAGAGGCACTGCTTCGATATCGCAAAGCAGGGGTACGTAAACCTTCTAGGGCCCTCCAGGCAGTCAGCCCACTACAGCAAAGAATCCTTTGAGAGCCGCATGGCAATCCTGGAGGCAGGGTATTACGACCACGTGAAAGAAGCCGTCCTCACCGCGGTAGGAAGGGCCCTTTCCCCAAGCGAGGGTCCTGCAGCTGTGAACGCGACGCCATTCCGCGTGCTCGACGCGGGATGCGGAGAAGGCTTCTATGCACGTGCAATCCGAGAAAACCTCTGTGTCGACGTGGTGGCGTTTGACCTCTCAAAAGACGCCATGCTGATGGCGGCCCGCCACGATTCCAGAAAGGCGGTCAAATGGCTGGTTGGCGACCTGACGAACATCCCCGTGCTGAAAGGCTCCATCAACTGCGTGGTGGACGTATTCGCTCCCTCGAACTACGACGAATTCAAGCGCGTTCTCACCCCAACCAGAAACGCCTCCGCGCCAGGAGTGCTGGTCAAAGTGGTTCCAGGCAGCAATCATCTTACGGAGCTGCGCCACCTTGCTGAAGGATCTTTGCGCAGCAAGGAATACTCAAACCAGCTGGTGACCGATTGCTTTGAGAAGCACTTCAAGATGACCGACCGCATCAAGGTGACGCGCACCTTCGAGATGTCCGAAAGGGACGTCCGCGTGTTCGCCGAGATGACGCCGCTGCTGTTCGGCATCGACGCGGAGTCCCTAAATCTATCGCGTGTGAAAAGCATCACCATCGAGGCTGAATTGCTGGTGGGCACCCCTCGCTCCCAAGGCCCTTCATGAGCTCAGCCAGCTCATCATCCTCTTAATTGCAGGGCTGAAGGACAGCCCTTGTCAACCGCCCCAGAAGAAATCT